>JBQGDK010000161.1:0-5967 GCA_052039025.1 Actinomycetota bacterium | reverse complement strand
CGGCCCTGGCGGCCACCTTCGTGGTGACCCGGTTCGACGATCCCCCGCCGGGGACCTGCGACCCGAACGACTGCTCGCTGCGAGAGGCCGTGCTCGCCGCCAACGCTTCCGTGGGGATCCCGGACACGATCCAGCTCGCTGCCGGAACGTACACGCTCTCGATCGTGGGCACCGGGGAGAACGGTGGGATGACTGGCGACCTCGACGTCACGAACGATCCGCTGACGATCCTCGGCGCCGGGCGCGACGTCACGATCATCAACGGCGGCGGGCCCACGGTGAACGAAGCCGCCCTCCACATCTTCAGCGAGGCTGCCCTCGCGGGCGTGACCATCACCGGGTCGTCGGCCATCACGGCCGGGGGGATCTTCGTGGATGCGGTCCCCGCGACCCTCAGGATGGTAGACGCTCGCGTCTCCGGGAACACCGCCACATCGGTCGCGGGCATCGCCAGCCTGGGGAACATCTTCCTGACCGACACGATCATCGACGGCAACACCGCCACGGGAAGTCTCGCCGGCATCTACCACGCCAGCGCCGGAACCTACGGCCTGCTTCGCGTCACCCTCGATGGCAACACCTCGGCGGGCGATCTGGCCGGTGCCCTCCTGGGCGGAGGGCCGGGAACCGTGGCCGACAGCACGGTGAGCAACAACCAGACCGCCGGTGTGGTGGCGGGCCTCTACCTCGTCAGCACGACCGCGAGCGTGTCGAACGTCACCATCAGCGGGAACCGCGCCGCGGAATGCTGCGCCGGCCTGGTCACCGGCGGGGGGAGCATCTCCATCAACAACTCCACCTTCACGGCGAACCTGGCGAACAGCGACAACAGCGGCGCCGGCGACGTCGGTTCCGGCCTGATCGCGGCGGGTGGAAGCCTGACCGTCTCGAACACGATCTCCGCCGGGAACGCCGTCGGGGCAGGCACCACCCCGCCCAGCGGCACCGATTGTTACGGACCCATCACCTCGGCCGGGTACAACCTGTTCGGCGACACGGCGGGCTGCACGCTAGGAGGCGACACGACCGGGAACCAGCCGGGCGCGAACCCCCTCCTGGGCCCCCTGACCGACAACGGCGGTGCCACCCCGACCCACGCGCTGCTGAAGGGCTCGCCCGCGATCGACGCGGGGAATCCGGCGACGCCCGGCTCCGGTGGCGGCGCCTGCGCCGCCACCGACCAGCGGGGCCTCCCCCGGAACTGCGACATCGGGGCCTACGAGCTCACGTTCTGCCGGAAGGTCGCGGTGAACCGTATCGGGACGTCGGGGAACGAGTCCCTCACCGGGACCTCGGGCCCGGACGGCGTCCTCGGGTTCGGGGGCAAGGACACCCTTCGGGGGAAGGGGGGCAAGGACGGGCTGTGCGGCGGTCCCGGCAAGGACCTCCTCAAGGGAGGCGGGGGTAAGGATCGCCTCGACGGGGGACCCGGGAAGGACAAGTGCGTGGGCGGGCCGGGCAAGGACAAGGCCAGGGCCTGCGAGGAGACGAAGTCGATCCCCTGACTAGCGGGGGCGCTCCATGAGGAGCATCCCCGAGACCGGCACCACCCGGCGCTCCGAGGGGCTGGTCTCGCGCGACGCCACGACCCGGAACCCCAGGCCCTCGTAGAGGCGGCTGGCCGGCTCTCCCATGGCCGTGTGGAGAGCCACGCCGAGGCCCAGGCGCTCGGCGCCGGCCAGGACCCGCTCCATCAGCGCGGTCCCGACGCCACGCCGCCGGTGCGGGTGGCCCACGGCCAGGATGCTGACGTAGAGGTCGTCCGACCCGACCTTCGGCAGGAGCCGGTCGAGGACCCGGGCCCGCCGGACCAGCTCGGTGGCGTGCCGGGGTCCCGCGGTCCTGGCCAGCACCACTCCGGTCCCGAGCTTCAGCGAGCCGAAGAGCCGGCTGGGGAAGGCGATGGCCATCCCGGCCACCCCACCCCGCCACTCCGCGACGAGCCCGAACCGATGGGACAGCTCGGTCCGCGGCGCCAGGTAGCAGGCCTGGATGGCCCGGAGCGCGGTCCCTCGGTCCCCCAGCACGATCTCGATGCTGGGGATGGCTTCGAAGATCAGGGGCGCCGTCGCCCGGGCGTCGGCCGCGGCGGCGCGCCGGAGGACACGCGTCACCGGGTCAGTCGCCGGCCGGCCGGCCCAGCGCCTCCTGGAGGACGTCCCACCCCAGCACCGCGCACTTGATCCGCACGGGGTACTTCACCACACCCTTCAGGGCGACGAGATCGCCGAAGGCGTCCTCGTCCGGTTCCACCTTCCCCTCCATCATCCCCCGGAACTCCCGGGCCAGCGCCTCGGCCTCCTCCAGGGTCTTCCCTCGGGTGGCCTCGGTGAGCATCGATGCGGAGGCCTGGGAGATCGAGCATCCCTGTCCCTCGAACGCGACGTCGGCGACCCGGCCGTCCTCGAGCCGGGCGTGGACCGTGATCTCGTCCCCGCACAGCGGGTTGTTCTTCTTCCTCGACACCGTGGCATCGGGGAGCGGCCGCTTGTTCCGGGGCCGCTTGTAGTGGTCCAGGATGACCTCCTTGTACAGGTCGTCCAGCGACATCAGCCGAAGACCTGCCGGGCCACCTCGAGGCCATCGATGAGCGCGTCGACGTCCTCGGTCGTCGTGTACACGTGGAACGAGGCCCGCGCGGTGGCCGGCACGCCCAGCCGGCGCATCAGGATCTGGGCGCAGTGATGGCCGGCGCGGATCGCCACGCCCTGATCCCCCAGGATCGTGGCCAGGTCGTGCGGGTGGACCTCCTCGAACCAGAACGAGATGGTCCCACCGCGGAGATCCGGGTCGTGGGTCCCGTACACGATCGCGCCGGCCTCGGTCAGCCGCTCCAGCGCGTACGCGGTCAGCTCGCGCTCGTGGTCGGCCACGTTCTTCATCCCGATCGCCGAGAGGTATTCGACCGCCGCGCCCAGGCCGACCTCCTGGGCGATGTTCATCGTCCCGGCCTCGAACTTCCACGGCGGGTCCTTGTACGTCGAGGTCGTCGGGTGGACCTCCTCGATCATCTCGCCGCCGCCCAGGAACGGGTCCATCTCCTCGAGGAGCTCGATCCGCCCGTACAGCCCGCCGGAGGCGGTCGGCCCGAGCATCTTGTGGCCGGCCACCGTGAGGAAGTCGACGTCGAGCTCGACCACGTCGACCGGGTTGTGGGATGCGAACTGCGCGGCGTCGACGAGGATCCGGGCACCGGCCTCGTGGGCCATCTCGGCGATCTGCCGGATCGGGGGCCGCGTGCCGAGGACGTTGCTCTGCCCGGTGATCGCCACGAGCTTCGTGCTGCCGCCGAACGACGCGGCCACCGCGTCGAGGTCGATCAGCCCGTCGTCGGTCATCCGCACGTACCGCAGCTCGGCCCCGGTGTCCCGGGCGCACAGCTGCCACGGCACGATGTTCGAGTGGTGCTCGAGCTCGGTGAGGAGGATCTCGTCGCCCTCCTCCAGGAACTTCCGCCCCCAGGCGTGAGCCACCAGGTTGATCGATTCGGTCGAGCCCCGGGTGAACACGAACGTGTTCGGGTCGGGGGCTCCGAGATGGGAGGCGATCTTGCCCCGGGCCGATTCGAACAGCTCGGTTGCCTCGGCCCCGAGCTCGTACACCCCCCGGTGCACGTTCGCGTTCGACCGCTCGTAGAAGTCGGTCACGGCCTCGATCACCTGCCGAGGCTTCTGCGAGGTCGCCGCGCTGTCGAGGTACACCAGCGGCTTGCCGGCCATCTCGCGGGACAGGATGGGGAAGTCCTCTCGGATCCGTTTGGGGTCCACCACCGCCTCCTCGACCGCCGTCATCGTACGCCGCCTACGTGGTGGCCCGCTCGGGCTCGGCCTCGTCGGTCTCGGCCTCGATCCCGAGCTCGGCGCGGAGCCCCTCGTACCCCTTCGCCTCGAGCTCCCGGGCCAGGTCTGCCCCGCCGCTGCGGACGACCCGCCCGCCCATGAGCACGTGGACGTGGTCGGGCGTGACGTACTCGAGGATCCGCTGGTAGTGGGTGATGACCAGGAGCCCGAGGTTCGGGCCCGACAGCTGGTTGATCCCCGCGGCCACGGTCTTCAGCGCGTCGATGTCGAGGCCCGAATCGGTCTCGTCGAGGATCGCGATGGCCGGCTCCAGCACCGCGAGCTGAAGCGTCTCCATCCGCTTCTTCTCGCCGCCGGAGAACCCCTGGTTCACGTAGCGACGGACCATGTCGTCCTCGACGCCGACCATGGCCATCTTCTCCTTCATCAGCTTCCGGAACGCCAGGGCCGGGATCCGCCGCTCCTCGTCGTCCTCGGGGTTCTTCACCGCGTTGTAGGCGGACCGAAGGAAGTTCACCACGCTGACCCCCGGCACCTCGACCGGGTACTGGAACGCCAGGAAGAGCCCGAGGCGGGCCCGTTGATCGGGCCTCAGGCCCAGGATGCTCTCCCCGTCCAGGAGCACGTGGCCGCCGGTGATCTGGTAGCCGGGCCGGCCCATCACCACCCCGGCCAGGGTGGACTTGCCCGAGCCGTTCGGGCCCATCAGCGCGTGGACCTCGCCCTGACGGACGGTCAGGTCGACGCCGCGCAGGATCTCCCGTCCCTCCACCGCGACGTGGAGGTCGCGGACCTCGAGGGTCGCCTGCTCGCTCATGTGATCTCCACCTTCACCTCGTCCCCTTCCACCTTCACGTTGTAGACCGGCACAGGCAGCGTCGCCGGGAGCGACCGGGGCTTCCCGGTCTCCAGGTCGAACACCGAGCCGTGCCGGGGGCACTCGATCGTGCCGAAGTCCTCGTCGACCTCGCCCTCGTGGAGGTGGGCGTGGGCGTGGGAGCAGATGTCGCCCACGGCCCGGAACCCTTCCTCGCCGAGGTTGGCCACGGCGACCTCGTGCCCGTCGACCTCGAACCGCCGGGCCTCCCCCTCGGGGATGTCGCCGACCCGGGCCACCGTCACCAGCGCCATCACCCCTCCAGCTCGGCCTCGATGGCCCGCTCCAGGCCCTGGCGGACCTCGGCCAGCGCGATCCGGTCGAGGACCTCACGGAAGAACCCGTACACGATCAGCCGCTCGGCCTCCTCGGCCGGGATCCCCCGGCTCTGCAGGTAGAACAGGGCGTCCTCGTCCACGGGGCCGACGCTGGCCGCGTGGCCGCACCGGACCGGGTCGTTCGTGAGGATCTCCAGGTTCGGGACCGAGTCGGCCTTGGCCCGGTCGGACAGCAGTACGTTGCGGTTCGTCTGGTAGGCGTCGCAGCGGTGCGCGTCCTTCTCGATGATCACGGTGCCGGTGTACACGGCGCGGGAGGCGTCCTTGAGGGCGCCCTTGTACAGGAGGTCGCTGACGGTGTCGTCGCCGACATGATCCTGGATCGAGCGGTGGTCGAAATGCTGGTCGGCGTCACCGAAGTACATGCCGAGCATCTCGCTGGAGCCCCGATCGCCCTCGAGCACGGTCTCGGCCTCGGACCTGGACAGGCTAGCGCCGAGCGTCACGACGAGCGTGCGGACCTCGGCGTCCCGGGCCACGTGGGCCTGCTGGACCGAGAGGTGCGTGACGCCCATGCCCCACTCCTGGAGGCACACGTACCGGACCCGGCTGCTCGGGCCGGCGTGGATCTCGACGACGGCGTTCGACAGAGCTCGCTCGAGGTCGGGCGAGGCCAGCCGGTCGATGAACGTGACCTCGGCGTCCTCCTCGGCCACCAGGATCGTGTGCGGGAACACCGCGGCGCCGTCGGCGTCGAGATAGGTCAGGGTCTGGAGCGGCAGCTCGAGCCGGACGCCCTTCGGGACGTACACGAACGTGCCGCCGGTTCGGAACGCGGCGTGGAGCGCCGTGAACCTCGTCCGGTCGGCCGGAACCAGGGAGTGAAGGTAGGGCTCGACGAGCTCCGGGTGCCTCGCCGATGCCCGGTCGAGGTCGGCGAGGATCACCCCTCGCTCGGTCCCGGTGGTGCCGAGTCGGGTCGAGATCACCTGGGAGTTCCGCTGGATCTGGA
>JBQGDK010000160.1:0-4090 GCA_052039025.1 Actinomycetota bacterium | reverse complement strand
GCGACCGCGCGGTCGGCCTCTCTCGCCGCCTCGAGGGCCCGGTCGGCCAGGACCACCGTGACGGCGTTGATCGACGGATTCACCTCCTCGATCCGCCGGAGGTGGGCCTCGACGACCTCCTGGCTGGTGGCCTGCCCGGACCTGATCGCCTGGGCCAGCTCGGTGGCGCTCATTCGCCAGAGCTCGGGCGCGGTGACGCTCAGGTCGATCCCTCCCTCTTCCGCTTGCGGCGTCGGCGAAGGGCGATCGCCGTCGCGGCGACCCCGACCGCGCCGGCGACCATGCGCCTGGGGTTCATCACTGCCCGCCGCTTCACGAGCGTCAGGGGCGGCATCTCGGCGTGCAGTCCCGTGGTCTCCCCACCGGGGCCCTGGCTGAACACGACCTTGATCGTGCCGAGCTCCTGTTCGGATAGGTCGAGCCGGAAGACGTACGGGTCGTTCTCGTCGTCGGGGTGGAGGACGAGGCCTCGGTACAGCACCGGGATCGGGCTGAGCGCTCGGAGCACGAGCCGGCCGCGCCGGACGACCACCTGGGCTCCGGCGCCGGCGTTGAGCCACGCCATCATGTCCGTCGGCTGGGCCCGAACGCCGTACCAGCCGCAGAGCTGATTCCAGATCTCCGGGCGCTGTGGCAGGTCGGTTCGGATGGCCTCGTCCGGGACCCCGATCAGGTGGCGCAGCAGCCCTTCGGTCTCGGCCGTCAACCAGGTGACGGCGTTTCGGGCCCCGTTCGTGAAGGCCATCACGCCGACCCCATCGTCGGGCGCCACCCAGATCTGCGAGTTGAACCCGGGGACGATCCCCTGGTGCTCGACGGCTCGATGGGCGCCCAGGTCGGCCCGCCAGAACGCGAGACCCATCCCGGGGATCCTGGGATCGGGCTGGTAGTGCGGCTCGAACATCATGGCGAGGGTCTCCGGCTTCAGCACGACCCCGTGCTCGTTGCCGCCGCCGTTCAGGAGCGCCGCGACGTATCGGGCCATGTCCCTGGGCGTCGAGTAGACCGCACCAGCGGCCGCGGTCACCCCCCGGCGGTCGATGACGGCCTTCGGCCCCGCCGCGCGCAACCTGTACCCGGTCGCCAGCCTGGATTCGACCCGCTCGGTTCGGTTGAGATCGGTGTCCGCCATCCCGAGCGGCGCGAAGATCTCCTCGCGGAAATATCGGTGGAGACGCCTCCCGCTCAGGTCTTCGACCATCTGGCCCAGCACGGCGATCCCGTGGTCGGTGTACGTGAAGGTGGTCCCTGGCTCGACCGCCAGCCTGAGCCCACCCCGGTAGAACTCCGCGAGGGTGGGCACCCGCTCATCGAGGGCCCAGGTCTCCCCGAACCAGCCGCTCCTGACCATGCGCGTGGGGTGCACCCACTCCGGCACGCCCGCCGTGTGGGTGAGGAGATGTCGCACGGTTGCCGGCCGGAACCCGGGCGAGATCAGCTTGAAGGCTCGCAGGTAGTCGTTGGCGGGCGCATCGAGCTCGACCAGCCCGTGCTCCCAGAGCTGCATCACCGCGATCGCGGTGAAGGTCTTCGTGATCGACCCGATCCGGAACACTGTGTCCTCGGTGACGGGTTCCCGGGACGCGATGTCCGCGAGGCCCCACCCACGGAAGTACTCGAGGGACCCATTGCGGATCACACCGATCGCCAGCCCCACGGCGGGCCGGCGGTTGAGGATGCCGGCCACCAGCGCGTCGATCTCTCGTTCGTCGAGCTCGGACATGGCTCCTCCCGATCGACAGTGTCCCCGGGGGCGGAGCCCGAAGTCCGGGGGCGAGCGGCCCGCGGCCCGGGGTCCATCCGGCCCTCCCCCCCGGCAGGGGGCCGAACGATGCTGGAGCCGTGACCGAGCGGGTGGACCGGCTGTCGGCCGAGGACAGGCTCATCCTGTGGCCGGACCAGGTCTGGCCACAGGACGTGGGCGCCCTGGCCATCCTGGACGGCACCGGGCTGCTGGAGCCCGGCGGACGCCTCCGGCTCGGTGGTGTCAAGCGCGCGATCGAGGGACGGTTGGAGCTCGTGCCCCGGTTCCGTCAGATCGTCCTGCAGCCCCGGCGGGGCCTCGGCGGCCCGCTGTGGGTCGATGCCCCGTCGTTCGCCCTCGACGACCACGTCGGGACGGCGACGGTCCCCTCACCCGGGGGAGAGGCCGATCTCCTCGGCACGGTTGAGCGGCTTCGACGACGGCGCCTGGACCGGTCGCGGCCGCTGTGGGAGATGTGGTTCCTCACCGGTCTCCCGAACGGACGGATCGGCCTGTTCGTGAGGCTGCACCACGTCGTCGCCGACGGCATCGCTGGGATGGCGACCCTGGGGACGCTGCTGGACACCGCTCCGGATGCACCCGCCGTGCCGGCACCGCCCTGGACCCCCACGCCGCCGCCACCCGAACGCGACCTCCTGATCGATGCCGTCCGGCGGCGCGTCGAGCGGCTCGGCCGGGCGACGTCGACGCTGGTGCGCCCCGTGACCTCGCTGCGGCGGGCCAGGGCGGCATGGCCCGCGATGCGTGAGCTCCTCGCGGGGACGCCCGGGCCGGAGACCAGCCTCAACCGGGTGATCGGACCGGACCGCACCCTCGCGTTGATCCGCAGAGGTCTCGAACTCGTCAAGGACGTCGCGCACGCGAACGGCGCCACCGTGAACGACGTCCTTCTGGCGACCATCGCCGGCGGCCTCCGCGGGCTCCTCCACGGCCGAGGCGAGCCCGTGGAGGGCCTGGCCCTCCCGATCTACGTCCCGGTCTCCCTGCGTGGCGACCGGCCGGGAGGAGAGACGGGGAACCTGATCAGCCAGATGATCATCCACCTGCCCCTCGGCATGGCCGATCCGGAGAAGAGGCTCCGCCGGATCGCCGCAGAGACGGCGAGAGGGAAGGCCCTGGCCCGTCCCTCCCTGGGGACCATGTTCGGGAGCCGGATGGCCCGGGGCGTGATGCTCAAGCTCGTCGTCCGCCAACGGGTGAACGTGGTCAGCGCTGACCTGCCTGGTCCCCCGATGCCCCTCTACCTCGCCGGGGCCCGGCTGCTCGAGGTGTTCCCGGTGGTGAACCTTCTGGGGAACGAGTCCCTCGGGGTCGGCGCGCTTTCGTACGCGGGGCAGTTCAACATCCTGGCGGTCGCCGACCTCGACACCTACCCGGACATCGAGGTGTTCGCCGCTTCCGCCCGGAGCGAGCTGGACGAGCTGGCCGCCTCGCTGACGGCGAGCCGTTCAGCCTGAGCCGCCGGGCCGCACTACGATGCCCCGGATGCCGAACCTGACCACCGAGGAGCTCGCCCGCCGTTCGGGGAGACCGGTGGGCGAGACCGAGCGCCTGATCGAGCTCGGCATCATCGCCCCCCAGGAGGACGGGTCGTTCCGGCCGAGCGACATCCAGCGGGTCAGGCTGATCGAGGCCCTGGAGCGCTCGGGGATCCGACTCGAGGACCTCGGCCGCGCCGTTCGCTCTGGCCACCTCTCCCTCGCCTTCCTCGACTTCCTGTTCACGGAGCCGAAGGGATACGTGCGGAAGACCTACGAGGAAGCGTGCGCGGAGTACGGCTGGACGATGGGGTTCGTCGAACGCGTCTACGAGGCCCTGGGCCTCCCGGTGCCGGCCCCCCAGGATCGGGTCCGCCAAGACGACCTGCTCATGTTCCCGATCGGCCGGTTCGCACTGGCGGCCGGCATCCCCGAGGCCGGGGTGCTCCGCTCGCTCCGGGTGTACGCCGAGAGCCTGGCGAGGATCGCCCAGGCCGAATCCCAGTTCTGGCACTCGTACCTCGAGGAACCGATGCTCGGCGCCGGGATGAGCGAGGCGCAGATCCTCGACATCGCCTCTCAGGTGAGCCCCGAGCTCCGCGGCCAGGTGGAGACGATGATCTGGTGGCTCTATCGACGGTACCAGGAGCACTCGATCATCGAGCACCTGGTCGGGCACGTCGAGGAGGCGCTTGACCAAGCCGGGGTGAGCCCTCGCCGCGAAGCGCATCACCCCGCGATGGTGTTCCTCGACCTGGTGGGCTACACGCGGGTGACGGAGGAGCGGGGAGACGAGGCTGCCGCCGAGCTCGCAGCGGGGCTGGCCGCGCTCGTCCAGGGCCAGGCC
>JBQGDK010000159.1:0-1832 GCA_052039025.1 Actinomycetota bacterium | reverse complement strand
GGGTCGGGGAAGTCCACGTTCATCCGCACGATCAACCGGCTGGAGCGGCACGACAAGGGCCGGATCGTGGTCGATGGGATCGAGCTGACCGACGACATCCGGAACATCGAGCGGATCCGAAGCGAGATCGGGATCGTGTTCCAGTCGTTCAACCTCTTCCCCCACCTCCGGGTCGTCGACAACATCACGCTCGCCCCCCGGAACGTGCGCCGATGGCCGAGGTCGCGGGCCGAGGAGAAGGCCACCGAGCTCCTCCAGCGGGTGGGGATCCCCGAGCAGGCCCGCAAGTACCCGGCCCAGCTCTCGGGCGGGCAGCAGCAGCGGGTGGCCATCGCCCGGGCCCTGGCCATGGAGCCGAAGATCATGCTGTTCGACGAGCCCACCTCGGCCCTGGATCCCGAGATGATCAAGGAGGTCCTCGACGTGATGAAGGAGCTGGCCACCTCGGGGATGACCATGGTCGTGATCACCCATGAGATCGGCTTCGCCAAGGAGGTGGCCGACCGGGTCCTGTTCTTCGAGGAAGGTCGGATCGTCGAGGAGGGCGTGCCGGGGGAGTTCTTCTCGAACCCCCGCGAGGAGCGCAGCAAGCGGTTCCTGTCGCAGATCCTGGTCTGAGCCTCGGCCGCCGGTAGGATGTCCGCCGTGACGGCGACGGTCATCGACGGGAAGGCCATGGCAGCGGACATCCGCGCCGAGGTTGCCGAGCGGGTCGCGAAGCTCGTGGCCCGGGGCGTGACGCCGGGGCTCGCCGCCGTCCTGGTCGGCGAGGACGAGCCCTCCCGGATCTACGTGGGAGCGAAGGAGCGAGCGTGCGCCGAGGTCGGGGTCCGTTCGGAGCGCCACGAGCTTCCCGGGAACGCCGGTGAGGACGAGCTGCTGTCGCTGATCAGACGGTTGAACGACGATCCGGCCGTGCACGGCATCCTGGTCCAGCTGCCGCTGCCTGACCACATCTCGGTCCTGGCCGCCCACGAGACGCTCTCGGTGGACAAGGACGTGGATGCGCTCACCCCGAACAGCGTCGGCCGGCTGGTCCGTGGCCAGGCCGCGTACCTGCCGGCCACCCCGTTCGGGATCGTCGAGATGCTGGCCCGCACCGGCATCGAGACCGCCGGCCGCGACGTGGTCATCATCGGCCGGGGGGCCCTCGTGGGGATGCCGCTGGCGATCATGCTGGCCCAGAAGACGCCCCGGGGGAACGCCACCGTGACGCTGTGCCACACCGCCACGGTCGATCTCGCCTCCCACACTCGCCGGGCCGACATCCTCGTGGCGGCGGCCGGTCGCCCCGGGACGATCACCGCCGGCATGGTGAAGCCCGGCGCCGCGGTGATCGACGTGGCGGTGAACCGGACCGATGCCGGGCTCGTGGGCGACGTGGCGTTCGCCGAGGTCGCCGAGGTGGCGGGGTGGATCACGCCGGTGCCGGGCGGCGTGGGCCCGCTGACCGTGGCGATGCTTCTCGTCAACACGGTCACGGCGGCCGAGCGGGCGGCCTGAGGGCCCGTGGGGATCCGCTCGGAGAGCCACCTGGAGCGGGTCCTTCACGATCGGGGTTTCGCCGTGACCGCCGAGGTGGTGCCGCCCCGCACCGCCGACCCCGAGGCCGTGGCGGCCCAGGCGCGGGCGCTCAGGGGGTACGCGGATGCCGCGAACGTGACCGACAGCCCCACCGGCGCCGCCCATATGTCGCCGGTCGCCGGGGCGGCCCTGGTGGCCCGGGAGGGCGTCGAGCCGACGATCCAACTCACCTGCCGGGACCGGAACCGGCTGGCGATCACCGGCGACCTCCTCGGCGCGTGGGCCCTGGGGGCCCGGAACGTGCTGTG
>JBQGDK010000158.1:0-8423 GCA_052039025.1 Actinomycetota bacterium | reverse complement strand
CCCGGACCGTGACCGCCTGATCCTCCAGCGTGTCGAAATCGACCGTCACGCAGAGCGGCGTGCCGACCTCGTCCTGCCGCCGGTACCGCCGGCCGATCGAGCCGGCGTCGTCGTAGTCGCACATCCAGCCGCCCTTCACCTGGTCGAACACCTGACGGGCCGTCGGGACCAGGCGCTCGTTCCGCGACAGCGGAAGGACCGCGACCTTGATCGGGGCCAGGTCCTGGTGGAGCTTCAGAACCGTGCGCTTCTCCATCTGGCCCTTCGCATTCGGGGCCTCCTCGACCGCGTACCCGTCGCACAGGAACGCCAGCGCGGCCCGATCGACGCCGGCCGCCGGCTCGATGACGTAGGGGTGGAACCGCTCCTCCCTCTCCGGGTCGAAGTACGTGAGGTCCTCCCCCGAGTGCTTCTGGTGAGCCTTCAGGTCGAAATCCGTGCGGTTCGCGATCCCCTCGAGCTCCCCCCAGTCGGTGAACGGGAACGCGTACTCGATGTCGACGGTCCGCTTCGAGTAATGGCTCAGCTCGTCCTGCTCGTGCTCGCGCACCCGGAGGTTCGCCTCGCGGAGCCCGAGCCCCCGGTACCACCCCATCCGCTGCTCGATCCAGTACTCGTGCCACCGCTCGTCCGTGCCGGGCTCACAGAAGAACTCCATCTCCATCTGCTCGAACTCACGGGTCCGATAGATGAAGTTCCCCGGGGTGATCTCGTTCCGGAACGACTTCCCGATCTGCGCGATGCCGAACGGGAGCTTCTTCCGGCTCGCCGCCTGGATCGTGACGAAGTCGACGAACATGCCCTGGGCCGTCTCGGGGCGGAGGAACACCTCGTGGGACTCGTCCTCGACCGGCCCCATGTGCGTCTTGAACATCAGGTTGAAGTTGCGTGGGTCGGTGAACCGGTCGTGACCGCAGTTCGGGCACCTCGGGTGGTCCATCTCGACCGTCCCCTCGCTCCGCGCCTCGGCCCCCGACTGCGGCTCGTGGAACCCGGGCAGGTGGTCGGCCCGGAACCGCTGGTGGCAGTTCAGACACTCGACGAGCGGGTCGGTGAACGACTCGAGATGGCCGGACGCCTCCCACACCCTCGGCGACATCATGACCGAGGACTCCAGCCCGACCACGTTGTCCCGGAGCTGGACCATGTCGCGCCACCACGCCGCGCGGACGTTCCGCTTCAGCTCCACCCCGAGCGGCCCGTAGTCCCAGAACGACCGCAGGCCGCCGTAGACCTCGCTCGACTGGAAGACGACCCCTCGGCGCTTGGCCAGGGAGGTGATGGCATCCATCAGGTCCGCCACGGCGGATCCTCCTTTCCCGGCCGCCGGCTGCGGCCGCTGGCGTGGCGGCCATCCTACCCGCTGAGGGGGCCAGAGGTCCCGTCGGCGCGGCGACCATCGCCCGTACCGGGCCCGCCCCTCCGGGCCGCACGATGGGGGTGACGGCGAAGGAAGGAGGTCCAGCATGGGACGTCCCGTGGTGCACTTCGAGATCGGCGTGGCCGACGCGACCCGGGCCACGGACTTCTACGCCGAGCTGTTCGGCTGGAAGATCCAGGTCGACAAGCAAGGATACGGGCTCGTGGACACGGAGGCGGGCGTCGGGATCAACGGGGGGATCCTCCAGCGGCCGGAGGGGGTTCCCACCCACGTGACCTTCTACGTGGGGGTGGAGGACATCGAGGCCTTCCTGGAGCGGGCCGAGAAGCTCGGCGGGAAGACGATCATGGAGCCGATGTCGGTCGGCGAGATCGGGTCGTTCGCGATGTTCGCAGACCCGGACGGGAACGCCGTCGGGCTGTTCGAGGAGACGGCGGCGGCCTGACGGCCGGTCGGCCCGGCCGGCGCGTATCCTTCACCGATGCGCGCTCCGCCCAGTCCCGAGCCCCCCGTGGTGTTCGACCTCGACGGGGTGCTCCTCGAGAGCGAGACGGCCTGGACCAGGGCCGAGACCCGGCTGTTCGCCCGCTACGGGCGGACGTACGGCGCCGAGGAGAAGCGCCTCCTGATCGGCGGCTCCCTTGAGGAGACCGCCACCGAGCTGGAGCGGCTGCTCGATCGCCCCGGCGGCTCGGGCGAGCTCCTCCACGAGCTCCTCGAGCTGGCCGCCGAGGAGTTCGCCGGGCCGGTCCACCCGATGCCGGGGGCCCTCGAGGTCGTGGGCGCGCTCCGCGAGGCCGGACGACCGATCGCGGTGGCCTCGAACTCCCAGCGCAGGCTGGTCGACCTGGCGCTGGAGGGGTCGGGGCTGGCCGGGGCCTTCGTGGCGGTGGTGGCGGGCGACGAGGTCCCGAACCCGAAGCCCGCCCCCGACCTCTACCTCCAGGCCTGCCGTCTTCTGGACGTCGACCCCGCCGTGACCGTGGCGGTCGAGGACTCCCCTCGCGGCGCGGACGCGGCACGCACGGCGGGGCTCTTCGTCATCGGCATCCCCTACCTCCCCGGGCTCGAGCTGGACGCCGATCTCGTGGTCGGCTCCCTTGAAGACGTCGTGGTGCGCTCGGCCCTCGGCATCGCTCCGCAGCCTTGACACCGGCCGGACCGGCACCGGACACTTCGTACGCTGGCAGAGGGAGGGAGACGTGGCACGGCTGCCCCGGTTCGTCGTTCTCCTCGCGGTCCCGCTCGCCCTCGTGCCGGCTCCTCCCGCCGCCGCGGCCACGCTGATCGCCCCGGCGGAGGATGGGGCCCTCCTCCGGGTCGATCCGATGTCGGGAGCCGTGACGAGCGTGTCGTCCGGCGACCATCTCGGCGACCCGACCGACGTGGCGGTTGGTCCCGGCGGCGACGTGATCGTGTCGGACGCCACGTGGAACGGCGGCCCCGGGGCCCTCATCCGGATCGACCCCCTGACCGGGACGCAGACGGTCCTGTCCTCCGGGGGCCTCCTGGTCGACCCGATCGGCATGGCGGCCGAGGCCGGCGGCACCTTCATCGTGAGCGACGTGTCCACGGGCGACATCGTGCGGGTCGACGGCGCCACGGGCGCCCAATCGGTCGTGTCTCCATCCGCCTCGTTCCTCCCGAACGACGTCGCGGTCGATGCGGGAGGCCAGCTCGTCGCCACCGGCACCCTGGGGTTCGAGGGCGCCGTCCTCAGGATCGATCCGGTGACCGGGCTGCAGACGATCGTGGCGACGCTCGGCGACCTCGTCGCCCCCCTCAGCATCGCGGTGGAGCCCACCGGAAACCTGGTGGTGTCCGTCATCGACTTCGGCGCCTTCGAGCCGGCGGGGGCCGTCCTGCGGATCGACCCGACCACGGGGGCACGAACCATCCTCGCCTTCGGCGGACACCTCCTGCTGCCGCTCAGCCTCGCGGTCGAGCCGAGCGGGGACATCGTGGTGAGTGGGTTCGGGCCCGATCTGGGGCCCGCCATGATCGTCCGGGTGAGCTCCGTGAACGGCGCCCAGACCCTGGTGGCCTCCGGCGGCGGGATGGTCGACCCCTCGGGCATCGCCGTGGAGCCCGGGGGCGGCATCCTGGTGGCGGACGCGGGGGCGCTGACCACGTGCTTCGGCCTGTTCGCCACTCAGACGGGGACGACCGAGGCGGACACGATCGTGGGAACGGCCGAGTTCGACGTGATCGTGGCCGGCCCGGGCGACGACCGAATCCGGGGGCTGGAGTCGCCGGACGGCCTGTGCGGGGGTCCGGGACGGGACGTCCTCAGAGGTGGGGCCCACAGCGACGGCCTGCTCGGCGAGGGCGGGAAGGACACGCTCCTCGGCCAGGGGGGGCCGGACTTCCTCGACGGCTTCCGGGGCAACGACCGGCTGAAAGGCGGCTCCGGGTCAGATGTCGTGTTCGGTTGGACGGGTCGAGACGAGCTCTTCGGGCAGGGAGGCTCCGACGCCCTCCGCGGCAACCGAGGGGCCGACACCCTGGTCGGCGGCCCGGGTCGGGACGACTGCGGGGGCGGGCCCGGGAAGGACGAGGAACGGTCGTGCGAACGGGGTTCGAGGCGGGGTCCGGTGCTGATGAGGGGGAGGCCTGAGACCGCCTGGAGCCCGGCCGCCGCGGCGATGCCGGACGAGATCGCAGTCCGCCTCGGGCTGGTGTGGCCATGGACCGACCGCCTCGAGGCCTGAGCCCCCCGCTCCCCGCACGGTCTGTCGGCATCGTCCGCGCAGCCCTCATGCTCCTCCTGGTCGGAGGCATCACGGTGGTGATCGACGCACGGATCTCGCTCGCTGCCGACGCGCCCCCCTTCGACATCGTCAACGACGCCCTCGGGTACGCGCTGATCACGGCGAGCGCCTTCATGCTCTCTGGGGTGAGAGGGCCCGGCGACTACCCGGCCAGGATGCGGTTCGTCGGCATCGTCGGGATGGCTTCGGTGATGTGGTCGCTCGCCAGGCAGCTCGAGCCGACGCTCATCGTGACGCCGCTGTCGCTGCTGTTCGGGGCCCTGGGAATCGTCGCGGCCTTTCTCCTGTCGGCAGCGATGCGAGGCCTGTCGCGGTCCACCGGCCTGGTGGACGCGGAGCGCTGGTGGGGCCGGAGCACCATCGCCATCGCGGTGGTGTGGGGCGGGTTATGGCTCTGGAGCGCCCTCGTCGCGACCTCGACCCCGTCGGGCGCCGACGGCTCCGCGGTCGTCGTCGGCGGACCGGGTGACACCCCGGGAGCATGGGTCACGTTGACGATCGTGTGGGCGATCGCGTTCGCGCCCGGCATCGTCGTGGCGATCTCGATCCTCCGGACCCGGCGGGGCCTGGCGGAGTTGAGCGGGGACGGCCGCCGGCCCTAGCCCGGCCGACGGACGACGACCGCCTCGGAGGCAACCTCTTCGTCCACGTCGATCATCCTGGCCTCGGCTTCGAAGCCGACCTCGCCGAGCAGGCCCAGCCACGTGAGGCGGGCGAACACCCCGCACTCGTGGCGGTCGTGCTCGAGGCGGACCGAGCCGTCCTCCTGGCGGAGCAGCAGCGCGAAGTCCACTAGATACGTCTCGTCGTCCGGGTCCGGATCCCAGTCCCACTCGAGGTACCGGAGCCCTCGCTTCCCGTCGTCGTTGCCGCCGTGACTGGTCCTCGGCTCGAAGCGCTCGCGAACGTGGTCGGGGACGAAGACCGCCACGCCGCCGGGCCGCAGGTGCGTGAACGCGGTGGCCATCGCCGCGCGCAGGTCCGGGCGTGTGGTCATGTAATCGACGGAGTCGTGGACGAATACCGCGTCGAACTCGCGGCCGAGCCGAAGGGTCCGCATGTCCCCCACGACGTGCTCGCACTCGGGGTTGATGGACCGGCTGAGCGCCAGCATCTCGGGCGACAGGTCGGTGAGCGTCATGTCGAACCGGCCCTTGAGGTGGGAGGCGTTGTTGCCCCCGCCGCTGCCGAGCTCGAGGACCGTGCGGACCGACCCTCGCGCGCCCTCGGCCAGCAGGGCCACGTAGATCGCCGCCTCGTCCGCGTACTCCTCGGGGGCGGTGAGGAGATGGAACCACGGCGCCAGGTCCCCGTACAGCCGCGGCAGCGCGGTCACGACAGGTTCCCCACGACGTCGAGGATCTCTCGCCTCGGGTCGCGCTCGTCGAGGTGGCGCCGGGCCATCCGTCCGGCTCGCACCCGAGCCGAGGTCGAGCCGGAGGTCACGTGGAGATGTGCGGCTTGGGCGGCTCGGCCGCGGACTCGACGATGTCGAGCGCCTCGGGCGGCAGGCCCTGGAGGCGGATGGCCCCGCGGATCCGGGCCAGATAGGAGGTCGTGGGGCGCACGTAGCCTCGCTGGTGCGCGACCCGATAGGTGACCGCCTCGACCGGGGACCGCCCGACGGCCACGATCACGTCCTCTCGCCGGTAGAACGTCGGATGGCCGATGTAGGTGTCGAGCTTGGCCAGGTCGTCCTCCTCCAGGGCCCACACCACCCCCCACAGGTGGGCGTCCTCGTCGGGCTCGAGGTTCGCCGCGCCCCCCTCCCATCGATCCGAGTACACGTTGAACTCCAGCCGGAACCCGTCGAGCCTCCCGACGCCCACCACTCGGGCCTCGGGCACGGTCCGTTGCATGATCCGCGGGTCCATGTTCGAGCCGTACGCGAAGTAGTGGGTCACCCGGTCACCCCGCCGAACCGCCGCTCGCGCTTCTGGTAGTCGCGGATCGCCTCGAACAGGTGCTCACGGTTGAAGTCGGGCCACAGCACCGGCGTGAACCACAGCTCAGCGTAGGCCGCCTGCCACAGCAGGAAGTTCGAGGTCCGCATCTCCCCGCTGGTCCGGATCAGGAGGTCGGGGTCGGGCAGATCGGGGAGGTGAAGGCGCCGGGCGATGCTCCGCTCGGTGATCCGCTCGCCGCGGACCCGCCGGCCGCGGAGATCCTCGAAGAGCGCCCGCACCGCGTCCACGATCTCAGCGCGCCCGCCGTAGTTGAGCGCCACGACAAGCTGCATCCGCCGGTTCCTCCCCGTGAGGCGCTCGGCCTTCTCCATCTCCCGCTGGACGGACCGAGGCAGGCGCCAGTCCCGTCGGCCCAGGAACCGGATCCGAACGCCTCGCTGGTGCAGCTCGTTCCGTCGAGCCCGGATCAGCGAGCGGTTGAAGTTCATCAGGAACCGGACCTCGGACGCCGGCCGCTCCCAGTTCTCGGTGGAGAACGCGTACACCGTGAGGTTCGGCAGGCCGATCTCCAGCCCGCCCTCGACCACGTCGTACAGGGCCCGCTCCCCGGCCTCGTGCCCCTTCGTCCTCGGCAGGCCCCGTTGGGCCGCCCACCGGCCGTTGCCGTCCATGACGATCGCCACGTGGCGCGGGATCCGGGCCGGATCGAGGTCGTGGAGGAAGCTCATGGCGCGGGGGTCGGCGCCGGTGCGGTCCGCGCGGCCCGGGCCATGATCGGCAGGCTCCGGAGGCGGCGGTCCAGGTGGTACTCGCTGAACCCGTACAGGAGGCCGCGGGCCTCGGCCCGGACCTCGGGAGCCACGGGCGCCTGCCCGGCGTCCTCGAGGTCGCCGGTCTCCAACCCGGCCAGCCACCGGAGGGCCGCGGGGTGGACCCGGCGGGCGTCCCGGTCCTGGCAGTCGTCGCACACCGCGCCGCCCTGGGCGGCGGCGAACCGGCGGACCTCGGTCGAGCCGCACACCGCGCAGGCGCCGAGCGACGGCCCGAACCCGGACAGCCCCAGCAGCCGCAGGAGGTAGGCCTCGGCCACCGCGGCGGGGTCGGCCGGCCTCGTCTCGAGCGCTCGGAGGCCGTGGAGCAGGAGCAGGAACAGCCGGAGGTTCCGCTCGTGTTCCTCGGCCACCTTGTCGGCCGCCTCGAGCATCGCCTCGCCGGCCGAGAACAGCGTGTAGTCCTCGCGGATCGCGCGGAACGGGGCCAGGATCTCGACCTGGGTGACGGTGTCGAGGCTCCGGCCCCGGTACAGCATCACGTTCACGTGGGTGAACGGCTCCAGTCGGGCCCCGAACCGGGAGGTGGTCCGGCGGATACCCTTCGCCACCGCCCGGATCTTCCCCTCGCCCTGGGTAAGGATCGTGACGATCTTGTCGGCCTCGGCGAGCTTGATCGAGCCCAGGACGATCCCCTGCTCCTTGTACAGCGGCATCAGCCGCATCGTACCAATGGGACCCCCGCCGCCGGGGAGGTCCGGCTAGCGGATGACCAGGAAGTAGACGAGCACCGCGGCGATGCCGCCGAGCGTCAGCATGACCGAGAGCGCGATCCGGATCGGCGATGCCGTGGCCTGCTCGAGCACGACCTTCCCCCCGGCCTTGGCGCGGTCGAGCGCTCGCTCGGCCCAGGCCCACTCCGAGGCCAGGATCGCCAGCCCGACCACGATCACGAGCACGCCTGGCCCCGGGGTGACCATCATGACGAGGCCGGCGATCAGCACCGCGAACCCGACGACGGTGACCGCGATCCGCTTCCCGCTCCGGGCGATGAACCGGGCGATCTGGGAGAGGGGGTGGAGCCCCTTGGTCGGGTCCCCGGCCCGGTCCCCGCGGCCGCTCACGCGCCCATCGGATGCCAGACGGTCTTCATCTCCATGAACGAGGTGATCGCGTAGGGGCTCTGGGCGGCGTCCCGGAACCAGTCGGCGTCGTCGGCGCTGACGACCCGCTTCACGTTCTCCGCCGACAGCCGCTCGACCTCGGGCCGCTGGTCCTCGGGCACGCCGGTCACGTCGATGGCGTTGACGTCCATGTGGCCGGCCAGCCACGGCACCAGCTCGGCGGTGAAGCCGGTGAGGATGTTCACCACCCCGCCGGGGACGTCGCTGGTGGCCAGGACCTCGGCCAGGGTCACAGCGGGGAGCGGCCACGACTCGCTGGCCAGCAGGACGACGCAGTTACCGGAGATCACCGCCGGAGCGAGGCGGGACACCAGCCCGAGGAGGGGAGCGTCATCGGGGGCCACGATGCCGACCACGCCGGTCGGCTCGGGGATCGTGAAGTTGAAGTAGGGGGCGCTCACCGGGTTCAC
>JBQGDK010000157.1:0-14852 GCA_052039025.1 Actinomycetota bacterium | reverse complement strand
GAGGAGAGCCCGCCCCCGCCGGCCTCGCGCCGGAACGCCTCGAGCTGCTCCTCGGAGAGACGCCCCTCGAGGTAGGCCCGGGCGTAGATCCCCGGGGCGCCGTGGCCCTGGAAGTACACGTGGTCGCCCCCGCCGGGATGGTCCTTGCCCCGGAAGAAGTGGTTGAACCCGACCTCGTACAGCGAGGCCGACGACGCGTACGTGGAGATGTGTCCCCCGATGCCGTCGTGGTGCTTGTTGGCCCGGCTGACCATCACGACGGCGTTCCACCTGATGATCCGGCGGATCCGGCGCTCGATGTCCTCGTCGCCGGGGAACTCCGGCTCCTGCTCCGGGGGGATCGTGTTGATGTACGGGGTCGAGACGAGCGAAGCGACCGGGACGTTCCTGGTCCGAGCCTCACGGAGCAGGCGGTGGAGGACGAACCGGGCCCTGGCCGGGTTCTGGGCGATGAGCTGGCTCAGGGCCTCCAGCCACTCCGCCGTCTCCTGCGGGTCGCTGTCGGGGAGCTGCTCACCGAAGATCTCGATCATCTCGTCTCCATGCTCCTTCCCGGTCGGTCGAGCGTCAACCCGCCGGACGCCTCCATGCCATGCTATCGGCACATCGGGAGGTGGGGATGACGACCAGGGCGCGGGGCTGGCGGAAGATCGCGGCCAGCGTGTGGGGGTGGCCGACGGACCCCCAGGTCTACGGGGGGATGGACTTCGACGCCACCCCGGTCCTGGAGGCGATCGAGGGCATCCGCGAGCACACGGGGGTCCGGGTGACCCCCACCCACCTGGTGACTCGGGCCCTGGCCAAATCGTTCCGCGACACGCCCTCGATGAACACGCGCCTGGCCCGGGGCCGGTTCCTGCCCCGCGAGAGCGTCGACATCTTCGTGATCGTGGCGGTCGGTGACGGCGATCTCTCGGGCGTGAAGGTGCGTCGGGCCGACGAGAAGACGGCCGCGGAGGTGGCCACGGAGCTGGAGGCCCGGGTCGAGGAAGCCCGGGCCGGCCGGGGCGAGCTCGACCGGGCCAAGCGGATGATGGAGGTCCTGCCGCCCCGGGTGCTCGGGATGTCCCTCCGACTGAGCGCGTTCCTCACCAGCAACCTGCACCTGAACCTGGGGGCCCTGGGGATGCCCCGGGAGGCCTTCGGCAGCGCGATGGTGACGAACGTGGGGACGTTCGGCATCACCGAGGGCTGGGCCCCGCTGTCGCCGATCTACCGCGTGCCGATGATCGTGCTGGTCGGCGAGATCGAGCCGAGGCCCTGGGCCGTGGGCGACCGGGTCGAGGTCCGCCCGGTCCTCCCGCTCACCGCCACGATCGACCACCGGTGGGTCGACGGCCAGGGCATCGCCGGCGTGGTGGAGTCCTTCAAGAAATACCTGGCGGATCCCCTCGCTCACGAGGGCTGACGGCCCGGGGGATCACTGGCGGATCAGCACCTCGAGGTCGTCGTCCTTGCGGGGGACCTCGGTGGCCGTCACCCCCTCGTTGTTGGTGAACACGAGATCGAGACGGGCGCTCCCCACCCTCATCCCCAGGATCTCCATGCGGTGGAGCCACGAGGGGAGCCTGGGCCGGTCGATGTACAGGGCGCCCCTGGGGGCGTCGGCGGAGAGGCCGCCGTAGGTCCGGACCATCAGGAGCGGCGCGGCCGAGGCCCACGCCTGCGGCCGGCATGCCACCGGGTACTGCACCGGGACCGGGACCTCCTCGGAGGAGAACCCGCAGAACAGCTCGGGGAACCGCGCGTACGGGAAGAACGCCCCGGCGGCGGCCAGGCCGTCCAGCACCGTCCTGGCCTCGCGGTCGAACCCGTACCGGCGCATCCCATGGGCGATCAACGCGGTGTCGTGCGGCCACACGCTGCCGGTGTGGTAGCCGATCGGGTCGTAGGGCGCCTGCTTCGCGGCGAGGGTTCGGATGCCCCAGCCGGAGGACAGCGCCGGCGAAAGGAGCCAGCGGACCACTCGGCCGGCCCGCTCTGGATCGATGATCCGCGCCCACAGGCCGTGCCCGGGATTCGACGCGATCGTCTCCACGGGTCGCTTGTCCCCGTCCAGTGCCAGCGCGTAGTACCCCTGCTTCTCGAGCCAGAAGTCGCGGTTGAACCGCTCGCGGAGGTCGGCGGCCTCGCGCTCCAGCCGCTCGGCCAGGTCCGGCTCGCCGAGGTCCTCGGCCAGCCGCGCCACCGTCCGTTTGGCCCGGTACACGTAGCCCTGCACCTCGACCAGGGCGATCGGGGGCGTGGCCAGCGTGCCGTCGGGGTGGGCGATGGCGTCCCCGGAGTCCTTCCACCCCTGGTTCTCCAGCCCGAGCGGCGAGCGACGCCGGTACTCGACGTACCCGTCGCCGTCGAGATCGCCGTGCTCGTCGATCCACCGGAGCGCTGCGAGCGCGTTCGGCCAGAGCTCCCGGACGGCGTCGAGGTCGCCGGTCCACCGGTACGCTGAGTGGAGGACCGACAGCCACAGCGGCGTGGCGTCGATCGACCCGTAGTACGGCGTGTGCGGGATCTCGCCCGCGCGGGCCAGCTCGCCGACGCGGACCTCGTGGAGGATCTTGCCCGGCTCCTCCTCTCGCCAGTCGTCGGTCTCCTTGCCCTGGAGTGCGGCCAACCCCCGGAGCGCCCCCCACGCCAGGTCGGGGTTCACCCCGATGGCCTGGTACGCCGTCAGCAGGGAGTCCCGTCCGAACAGCGCCGAGTACCACGGCACCCCCGCGTCGAGGTACTCATCGCCGCCGTCGTCGCGGGAGAGCAGCATCCGGAGGTCCAGGATGGCCCGGTCGAGGAAGTGGGACAGGGGGACGTTCGACGACCGGAACCGAGTGCACCGCTTCCGCCATCGCGTGTACTCGCGGGCGAGCCTGTCCTCGGCCTGATGGAGCGTGGCCCGAGGGGCCGTGGCCCCGCCGACCTCGGGCACGATCTCCAGCACGATCTCGTGGTCCCGGCCGGGCTCGCACTCGACCACGAACTCGGCCCGGGAGTCGTCGAGCCGATCCGGAGCCGGGGAGAACCGGATTGTGGTGGTGCGGATGTCGCCGTCGAGGCCCCGGTATGAGAGGACGACACTGCTCCGGTCCACGGTCGGCCGCTGGGCCTGGCCGCCCCGTTCCCGAAGCAGGCCTCGGATCTCGAAGATGTCGCGGAAGTCCGCGTCGAAGTCCACGGTCATCGTGATCCGGCGTGCCTTCGACCCGAAGTTGCGGACCCGGATCCGCTCGTGGAGGAAGCCATCGGCGAGCACGCGGAACCGCTGGATCGACACGTTCTCCTTGCGGTGCACGCCCTCCTGGTCGATCGCCTCGAACGGATACGTCATCTCGACGATCTGCGAGTAGTTCCGCTCGGTCGAGGAGTGGAGGAGGATCGGCTCGTGGCCCTCGACGACGAGGTCGAGCCCCGACAGGAACCGCGTGTCGC
The DNA here is from genome assembly GCA_052039025.1 of Actinomycetota bacterium. Taxonomy (GTDB): domain Bacteria; phylum Actinomycetota; class UBA4738; order UBA4738; family CALAEC01; genus CALAEC01. The sequence continues at coordinate 11,429 of JBQGDK010000157.1, read as the reverse complement.
GGTGGTAGAGGCCGAGGGCGGCGGTGTTCCCCTCGGGGACGTTGCCGAACCGATCGGTGACGAGGAACGTCCGGTCGTCCTTGATGACCTGATCCTCGCGGATGTCGACGACCGGGCCGATCTCGGTCATGCGTTGCTCCTATGTCAAGCCGCCACCAGGGCGGCCTTGGACCTAGTGTCTGTCATCCTGCTCCTTCGTCGTTCCAGGTCGAGCATCGTCCGGTAGATCCTCCGTGCCAGGTGCCTCTTGAGGCACCTGAGGGCCTCAGACTTGCCCTGGCCCTCTCGGCGCTTCCGCTCGAGGAAGGCTGTGGCCGGAGCATGCATGCGCTTCTGGGTCACGGCGACCCGATGAAGGGCCGCGTTCAGCTGGCGGTTCCCGCTTCGGTTGAGCCGGTGGCGCTGGCGCTCTCCGGAGGAGACCTCGAGCGGACCCGCACCGCTGTGCATGGCGAAGGCGGCCTCGGACCGGAACCGGGTAATCCCTCCGGTCTCTCCGAGGAGCTTCGCCGCCGTCAGGGCTCCACAGCCCGGGATGGCCAACAGCTCAGGAGCCACGAGCTGCATCAGCGAGGTGAGCTCCCGCTCAAGGGCCCTGGCCTGCCTGGTCAGGTCCCGGATCCGGCGGACCTCGTCGAGGGCGATCCGGGCCTGGACGGTGTGCTCCAAGTCCCCCAGGTGGGCCTCGACCCTGTCCAGCCACACGGAGCGGTCCAGCCCGCCGGTGGGAACGGCGAGGTCCGGGTCCAGATCGTGGAGGTGCCACCGGAGGCGGTTCTGCATCCTGGTCCGCTCGTTCACCAGGTTCTCCCGGTGATCGAGAAGCAACCGGACGTCACGCTCCACCCCGGCCAGGTGGGCCTCGGGGAGCTCGGGGTGGCGCAGCGCCGCCTGGGCCACTGCCCGGGCGTCGATGGGGTCGGACGTGCCCCGGGTCCGGGCGCTCCTCCGGGCCCCGGCCATCAGCTTGGGGGGCACCGCTACGGTCCGTTCCCCCCGGGCCAGGAGGAACCGCTGCAGGGCCCCGGAGACGTGGCGGCAGTCCTCCACGGCGAACAGCAGGTCGTGGTGGAGGGTGCGGGCCCAAGCCAGCAGCTGCTCGTGGCCCTTCGAACGGGCTTTCACCGTGGTCGTGGCGACCTCGGCCCCGGTGGCCCCGTCGACCGCCACGGCGGTGTGGGTCTTCTTGTGCGGGTCGATCCCCACTACAATCACTCCCGGTCCCCCTTTCTGGGCGACATCCCCGACAGGTGGGACCCGCCGGCGGACACGCCTCAGTGGGGGCATCGCCCTCGCCAGGCTCCTATCAGGTCACGCCGGTGAGGCCCTCGGCCGCCGGTGGGGGACACAACGCATGCAGGTCAACCTCTCGGGGTGACAGCGAGGCTACGGGTCACCCCACCGGCTGGCCGGAGGCTACTCGGCCACGAGCCGAGATCCCACGACCTGGAGCCTGACACTGAGGCGATGCTACTCGACGGGCGCGTCGGCGGGCCGTCTGGCCTGCGCGGTGACGGCGAGGTAGATCCCCGCGAGGATCACCGCCCCGCCGATCACCGCCGACCACGGCGGCACCTCGCCGAAGATCGCCAGCGCCAGGAGGGATGCGCCCACCGGCTCGCCCATGACGGCCACGGCCACGACCGTGGCGTCGAGGTCTCGGAGGAGGTAGTTGAAGACCGTGTGGCCGAGGATCTGCGGCCCGGCCGCCATCAACAGGAACAGCAGCCACACCTTCGGCTCGTACCCCACCAGCGGCGTCCCGGCCGCCGCGGCCGCCACCAGCAGGAGGACCGAGCACACGGCGTAGACCACGCCCGTGTACACGGTCAGCGAGAGGCGCTGTCGACTGCGACGGCCGATGAGCAGGTACCCGGCGGCCGTCACCGCGCCGAGGAGGGCCAGCATGTCGCCCACGAACGCGCGGGGCGACAGGACGAAGTCGGCCCCCGAGATCAGGATGGCCCCGGCCAGGGCGACGGCGATCCCCACGAAGGCCGCTCGGTGGACGGGCTCGCCCAGGATCACCCGGCTCCCGAGGGCCGCGAAGATCGACTGGGACGTGACCAGCACCGTGCTGGCGGCCACCGTGGTGAGCGTGACCGAGGGGATCCACGCCGCGAAGTGGACCGCGAGGAAGCCACCGGCCAGGAGGAGGGCCCCCCACGACCGCCCCGGGAGCCCGGTCAGCTCTTTTCGGTGACGGACGAGGGCCAGCGGGAGCAGGGCCAGCGCCGCGAACAGGTTCCGGTACAGGGCCACGGCGAGCGGGGGGGCATCGGCCAGCCGGATCAGCGGCGCCGAGGTGGAAACGGCGGCCACGCCGAGCACGAGCAGGGCCACGTTCCGGGGCTTCACGGCACGGTCGTCCGGGCCATGGCCATCGCCGGATGCTACCGCCCGCCGGCCGAATGCCGTCCACTATGCTCCGGGCGTGGCGCGCGTGGGGGTGTTCGGGGCCGGGGCGGCCGGGACCGCCCTGGCCATCCATCTGGCCCGGACCGGGCAGGACGTCGCGCTGTGGGGATCCGAGTTCGACGCCCGGGTCCTTCCCGGCCTCCGGGCCGAGCGCCGCCACCCCGCCCTGGCCGAGCCGGTCCCCTCGGCCGTGCGGGTCCTGGGGCCGGACGAGCTCCCGGACGCCGCCGAGGGCTGCGAGCTCGCGGTCCTCGGCGCGAACTCGCGCGGAGCCCGCAGCCTGGCCGGGCTGGTGGCCCACGCCCTGCCCGAGGGGGCCACGCTCCTGTCGGTGGGCAAGGGCCTGGAGCGCGAGACCCACGCCCGGCTCTCCCAGGTCTACGGGGAGGAGCTGCGCCCGCGATCGGTGGTCTCGATCGGTGGGCCGATGCTCGCCCCCGAGCTCGCCGAGGGGTTCCTCACCGCGGTCGTGTTCGCCTCCGACGACCCGGAGGCCCTGCGCCGGGCCGCGGAGACGTTCCACTCCGAGACCTACCTCGTCGAGGTGACCGACGACGTGGCCGGCGTCGAGCTGTGCGGGACCGCCAAGAACGTTGCCGCGATCGGCGCCGGCATCGTCGAGGGGCTGGCTCAGACCCTCCAGCGGGACCTGAAGAACGCCCGGGCGGCGCTGTTCAGCACGGCGGTCCGGGAGATCGCCGAGCTCGTCGAGGCAGCCGGGGGGCGGCGGGAGACCGCGCTGGGGCTGGCCGGCATGGGAGATCTGTACGTGACGATCCTGGGGGGCCGCAACCGCATCTACGGGGAGGCCGTGGGCCTCGGCGGCGACCCCGCGACGGTCCTCCAGGACATGACGAGCAGGGGGCTCACCGTGGAGGGCGCCGAGTCCGTCGACGACGTCCAGCACTTCACCGCCGAGCTCGGCCTTCACCTGCCCCTGCACCGAGCCGTTCACCGGGTGCTCCACGAGGGAGCCCCGCCCGAGCACGTCCTGGAGGCCGTCCGATGACCGAGCGTCCCGATCGCAACATGGCCATGGAGCTGGTGCGGGTCACGGAGGCCGCGGCCATGGCCGCCGGCCGGTGGATCGGCCGGGGAGACAAGGCCGCGGCCGACCAGGCCGCCGTCGACGCGATGCGCCTGATGATCGACTCGGTCGCCATGGAGGGCGTCGTGGTGATCGGCGAGGGCGAGAAGGACCAGGCCCCGATGCTCTACAACGGGGAGCGGGTCGGCACCGGCGACGGACCCCCGGTCGACGTGGCCGTCGACCCGATCGACGGCACCACGCTGACGTCGAAGGGGATGGGCAACGCCCTCGCGGTGATCGCGGTGGCCGAGCGAGGCTCGATGTTCGATCCGGGGGCGGCCGTGTACATGGACAAGATCGCGGTGGGGCCGGAGGCCACCGCAGCCATCGACATCCAGGCCGGCCCGGAGGAGAACATCCGGAGCGTGGCGAAGGCGAAGGATGTGCGGCCCGAGGACATCTCGGTGGTCGTCCTGGAGCGGGACCGGCACCAGGACCTGGTGGCCAGGATCCGCTCGGCGGGGGCCAAGGTCATGTTCATCACCGACGGCGACGTCCAGGGGGCCATCGTGGCCGCGGCGCCGGAGCGCCGGGCGGCCGACCTCCTGATGGGGATCGGGGGCACGCCTGAGGGGGTCGTGGCCGCGGCCGCCCTCAAGTGCATCGGCGGAGCCATGCAGGGCAAGCTGTATCCGCGGAACGAGGAGGAGCGGCGGAAGCTCCTCGACGCCGGCTACGACCTCGACCGAGTCCTCACCACCGACGATCTCGTCGGGGGCGAAGACATCTTCTTCGCCGCGACCGGGGTGACGCACGGCGCGCTGCTCCGCGGCGTCGGGTACCGACGCGACCACGTGATCACCCAGTCGATGGTGATGCGGGCCCGTTCGGGAACCGTCCGGTACGTCGAGGGCCACCACCAGCTCGACAAGCTGATGCGGTTCAGCCAGATCGAGTACCGATGAGCCCTACGGCCAACCCTGATGCGCATCCCGGAACGCCGAGACCTCGGCCGCCGTGGTGGGCCCGTACACCGCGTTCCGGATCGGGAGCCTCCGGCGGACCTCGGCAAGCTCCCGACGGGTGAACTCGCACGGGACCGTGATCGGATCCACACCGTACAAACGGGCGGCGTTGAGGCCGAGGACCTTCGACCGGATCTCCTCGGTGAGCCGAGGATAGCCGTACCGCTCCCGGAGCGCCTCGGAGATCTGGAACGAGCGCAGCGCTTGGATCTGGTCTTGCGGAGAGCCGTAGAACAGGCAGTCGGTGCCCCACACGACGTTCTCCTCACCCACGTACCGGAGCAGCTTGCCGAGGACGTGGGCGGCCTGATCCGGGTATCGCATCACGTTCCACCACGTCGTTCCAAGCTCCGCGTAGACGTTCTCGTTCGGTCCCACGCCGGCCCGACGCATCGAAGTGATGAGGCGGTTGATCCCCACGTTCGCGGTCGATCGAGCGTACGGGCCCTCAACGATCTCGTCCTCGTAGCCGGAGTGATACACGATGAAGTTCGCGTCGGGATGGGCCCGGGCGGCCGGCCCGATGTCCTCCGGCGAGGCGTTCCGGGTCCCGCCCGAGAGGCCCTTGTGCACCGCGATGTTCCGCACGCCCAGCTCGAGCGACTTCTCGATGAACCGCTCCCCCACCTGGGGCAGCGAGCGGTCGTGGTCGTCGAACCACCACTGGTTCCCAGAGGCATCCCACAGGTGCGGGTAGTTCGTGAACACCTTCCACGCCGCGATGGGGTGGTCGCGGACGGCTGCCTCCATCTTGTCGAGGTTCGATCCCAGCGGGCCGATGTTGGGGAACGGATTGCCGTGCATCAGGATCCGCTCGTCCCGGCACAGGGCCAGGGCCACTCGCCGGGTCTCCGCGATGACGTCGAGGGAGAGCGGCCCGTCGGGCGGGAGCGGCAGCGAGGAGACCACCACCATCGTGGTGTCGCTCTTGAGGAACATCTCCTCCATGAAGTGATCGATCGAGAAGCAGTCGCGAGGGTCCTCCTCGCCGCACCCCTGCTGGGGGAACCGGCTCCAGAAGCCCACCGGGTCGTTCACCGCCGGATTCAGGTCGTACTCGAGGAGGTGGCCCTGGATGTCCATCACGAACTCCTCCCCGCCCACCTCCTCCAGGGCGGTCTCCGGATCGAGGGTGGCTTCCGGGGTGATCTCGTAGCGTCCCCCCGGCTCACGGCCGACCCGGCGGGTCGCCTCGCCGGTGCAGGCGTTCAGCACGAAGAGGGTCGCCGCGGCCCCGCACGCCGAGAGTAGGAACTCCCGCCGGGTCATGCCGGTTCGCCGGCCGTTCCGCTCGCACAGGTCCCGGGCGGCCCGGACCGTCTCCCGGAGCACCGGCGGGAGCGGCTTGGGGTCGTACTCGCCGTTCGAGACCGGCCCGAGCTTGATCGGCAGGCCGGGGTCCTCCTCGCGCCAGTCGCTCCAGCCGCGACCCATCCCGACCGATATGACGCCGCGGACGGGGCCGAGGTTCAGCCGGCCGGCTCGGGCACCGGCAGCGGACGCCGCCGGCCGAGCGCCACGGTAACCACGCCCGTCAGCACGAGCGCCACGCCGGCGAGCTGGAGCATGGAGGGCGTCTCGTCGAGCAGGGCCATGGCGAGGAGGACGGCCCCCACCGGCTGGATCGTCAAGATGACGGAGGTGATGGCCGCCAGCAGCCGTGGGAGCCCGATCGAGATGAGGAGCCAACCGGCGACCTGTGACGTCAGGGCAAGGGTGATCAACCAGCCCTGGGCGGGCCAACCCGGCGTCGGGTCGAGGGTCCCCAGCGCCCATCCGCCCAGCGCGGCGACCACGGCGGCCATGGCCGTGGCGTCGAACAGGGGCCCGGCCGGCCGGCGGAGATCGGCGTTGCCCCGCCGCAGGATGAGGAGGAAGGCCGTGTACGCCACGGCGGTCAGCGCCCCGTAGACGACGCCCAGGACGGGGTCCTCACCGAACGCCTCCTCCTCCAGGACCCCGGAGATCAGCACGATCCCGACGATCACCACGGGGATGACCGCCACGAGCCGGCGTCCCGGCCGCTCACCCAGGAACAGCCAGGCCGCCAGCCCCACCAGCACCACCTGGAGGTTCCCGAGGACGGTGGCCAGCCCCGCGCCCACCGCCTCGATCGAGCGGTGCCAGAACATCAGGTCGAGGGCGAAGAACGCCCCCGCCACCACCGCCAGGACCTGCTCGCGTCGCGTCCGCGGTCCGAACCTCCGCCGCTCGCCGAGGGCCAGGAGACCGAGGGCGGGCAGGGCGTACAGGCACCGGAACACGGCCGCGGTGTCCGCTGAGACGTCGGCGAGCCGGACCAGGATCCCCGAGAACGCGATGCAGAGTGCCCCGACCGCCGCCGCTACGGCCGGTCTGGATCCGAGCGAACGTGAATCAGCGATCAGCTCGGTTAGCCTCACGCAGTAGCCCGGTACTGAGCCAGTCGTCAGCCGCTTGAAAGGACGACGGAGTCTCGTGCGGAATGGCTTCCGCCCCGCCTTGAGCGCTCATCTTTCCTCCAGCGTCCCGCTCGGGTCCTGGCCATACCCTCGCCATCCATCCCAGGTCCGGGAGCTCTGATCCCAGTACCACCACGCCTCGGCCGGGTCGGGGACGACGTAGCGATTACCGTCGAACCGATTCCCGCGACTGATGGAATAGGTCGAGCAGCTGGCGCTCCCCATGTTCGTGCAGGTCAGCGTCACGGCTAGCCCCCCGGCGGGGACACGCACCGCGTTGTCATGGACGTAGTTGTCGCCTAGAGTACCCTCCTCGATACGTTGTCCATCCTGAAACAGTGCGATCCCCCGAGGAGCCTCCGCGACTGAGTTTTCATAGACTTCGGTATCGAACGCCTCGGAGAGATAGATGTTCCGAGCGCCGCTGTCGACGACCGTGTTGTTCCGGATAACGCCTCGGTCGCTGACCTCATAGAAGATGCCGTTTCCGCCGTTGCCCCACACCATGTTGTTCTCGATAAGAGCCCGAGTATTCTGGCCATCAAACCAGATCGCCGACCAATGATTGTCGTGGAAGAGGTTTCTCCGGACTATGGTATCTCGCGTCATCGCCCATTTCGACGTCGCCGAGTCTCCCGGGTAGCTCCTGTACCGTGAGGCGTTGAAGGCGAACTCGTTTCCTTCAATGAGCGAGCCCATCGATCGAAAACCCCCGATACCGTACTGCCAATTGTCGTTGATGGCGTTGTGGCTGATCCGGAAGAAGTTGCCATGATGGATGCCCATGCGACAGCCACGGATTTCGTTGTGGTCGATGACCCACCCATCACTGAAGTCCCGGAAGGCATGAATTCCTCGCTGGGGGCTATCGCGGATCACCAGGTTGCGAATGGTCACGTTATCGATGTTCAGGTTATGGGCTGTGAACACCCCCTGATTCGGGTCCGTCGTCTGCCAGCTGGAGGCATCGAGCGTGGCCCCGTAGCGCCCGATGAAACTGTCTCCTGACTTAGGCACGATCGGCGAGGTGATGTCCCACGTGCCCGCCAGGAGGCAGAAGGCCGTCCCTCTTGGGTTCGCATCCACAGCTACCTGGATATCGGCACCCGGCGAGATGGTCACGGCTCGCGGGGGACAGCCGAGGTCGCGCTGGGGGCCGACATCTCGAAGGCGCGCGTCCTGCGTCGCGTCTTCCGGCCCGACGAGGTCCGGAAGCCGCCTCACCGGGGCTGAGCCAACGGCACCCAGGACGTAGGCGGCCAGGAATGAGAGCAGCGCGATCGACCGGATGCGGCCCCCGGCTTGGATCGGCTCGTGCGCTGGCCCTTCTATCACCTCCAGGAGCACACCTGATCGTACAGCCTGCGCCACACCCACCTGCGCGGAGGGCAGGTCTCGCTCGCCGAGGCAGCGGGAGCCTCGCTCCGTCGGCGGACGAAGGATGCTCTAGGTCACCGTGCCCATCGTGTCTTGACCCAGGGACCGCCACTCGGTCCAGGTCTTGAGCATTCCCGAAGCGCGCCAGTAACGACCAGCCGTGTCCGGCACGTCGTAGTGGTTCCGCTCAAAGAGGTTGCCCTGCTCCGGGTAGATGAGCACCGCGGCCGTCCCGCTGGTGAGGAAGATGTTGTCATGGACGCGGTTGTCCTCAAACGCGAATTCGCCGCTCTTGAACATCTCCACGGCTCTCAGGTCCTTGAAGGTGTTGCCATAAGCGTCGGTGCCAGAGGCACCGGAGATGAACAGCCCATGTCCGCCGTTCCGCTCGCTGAGAGTATTCCGGACCACCGTCCCGAACGTATGCCCTTCGACGAAGATGCCCTCCCGACCGTTGTCTGTGACGGTGTTTCCCTGGACGACGTTGCCTGTCCCGGCCCAGTCGAGCCAGATACCGTCCGCGTAATTGTGGTGCACGAGGTTGTTCAGGAAGACGATACCGCCCCCCCCGGCCATCTTCTGTTCGGGGCCGTTGTAAGCGATCTCGTTGCCCACGAACAACGACCCGACGGACCGGAACCCGCCGTAGCCGCCACCTCGCAGCGCCGGGTCGTCGTTCGCCGGGTCCCGCTGGTTGTGATGGATGTGGTTGTTGGAGACCATGAACGTATCCCCGACCTGAACGCCGTTGAAGGTGCGCGTTACTTCGTTGTGATCGATGACCCAGCCGTCCGAGAAGTCCTTGAATGCGTTGATCGCGGCCGGACCGTGGCGCAAGATGAGGTTCCGGATGATGACGTCGTCGATGTCCTGGTTTCGGGCTCGGAAGATCCCCTGGCTCTGGTCGGCCGTCTGCTGGATAGCCGACCCATCCAGGGTAGCCCCGTACACTCCAGTGAAGCTATCGCCGGTCTTGGGTTTGATGGGTGAGGTGAGGTTCCACGTCCCGGCCTGCAGACAGAAGTCGGTTCCTCCTGGGGAGGCGTCCACCGCGGCCTGGATGTCGGCCCCCGGAGCAAGGCCGAGCGCCCCGAGCGGACAACTGATCTCGGGTTGGGGGCCGACGCTCGGTGCCGGTGACGGCGCCGGATCGGGTGATGGGTCTGGAGCTGGTGTCTCGTTGGCCACGATGACCGTGAGGGCCATTGTCCCTGCGTTGCCGGCACGGTCTACCGCTCGCGCGGTGAGAATGTGGCTCCCGTTGGGTTCCCCCACCGTATCGAGAGATCCGTTCCACGAGGTGGTCCCGGACATCAGATTGAAGGGGCCCCCATCGACCTGGAGCCGGACCGAGACCACGCCGACGTTGTCGGAGGCGACCCCTTGGACCGGCAGCCTCCCAGTCACGGTCGAGCCTGGAGCAGGCACAGTTATCGTCACTGTCGGTGCGACGATGTCACATAGCTTGCGGCGCAGGCATTTGGAGCGTTTCCAGTGCGCTTTCTTTGCGTACGCGGTGCCTGCGGTCAGACCGCCGATGAGCAGCATCGTGGTGACGAAAGACACTCCTGCAAGGAATGTCCGTCGGTCCATCCGACACCTCCAACCCCATCCCGATGGTGAGCTGGAGGAGATGGCGTGAGACCCTCACATTCGGCAGCTCGGCCACCCGGTCTGGGGCCCGTTGCTTTGCGCGTTCCCGGTTTAGACGGGGTTCGCTCCTTCGTGTGCATTCGTGAATATCGGCTCTGGGCGACAGAACCTTGATGGCTTGGGGAAAGTTCGCAGGACGCGTATTACGCGAGTGTGTTCGTGAACGTGCAGGAGATGCTCTCGCCCGGGTCAACGTCGATCGTGGCTCTCGCCGCGATCACGTCAGCCGTTGACCCACCGTCCGGATCGAGGCAGGTGATGGCCGTGAGTGACCACCCCGAAGGGATGCTAAGCTCCGTGACCGTGTACGTACGAGGGTCGACAGCGTTGAAGATACGTTCGTTCGGCGTCGCGCTCGCAGGGTCATCATCGAGGGCAAAGATAGGGCCGGGGTCTCGGTCGAAGGTGAAGTCTTGAGGACTGTCGGGAACGGCGTCCTTCACGATCGTGATGGTTCCTAGCTTCGTGTTGGTGAACGAACACAGCACGTCCTCGTCGGGCGAGACGACGATGGTTGCTGTCGCGCTCCCAACGGTGCCGGCACTGTCCGCGTCGTCGCAGGTCAGCGCGGTGAGCTCCCACCCGGCGGGGACAAGCTCCTGGACGGTATATGTGCCGGGAAGGATGCCTTGAAGGGTGGTCATTGCCGGCAACGTGAAATCAGCAGAGTCGTCGTCCAGCAAGAAGAGGGAACCTGGGCTTGGACTTCCTCCGGGAACAAATCCGAAATCCTGAGGGTCATCGGGGATCGCATCCTTGACGATGGTGATCGATCCGAGCTTGGTGTTCGTGAACGTGCAGAGCACGTCCTCACCTGGATCGAGTTCGATTGAGGCCGTCTGCCCAGCAGAGAAGGTATCGCTGCCACCACCGAGACAGTCGAGACCGGTGAGTTCCCAATCCGGCGGATCCGGACCTTGGGTCACGGAGTAGGACCCAGGCAGGAGGCCCGTATACGTCTGCTGATTCGAGAACGGACCCTCGGCGTCGTCGTCAAGGAAGAACACCGCGGGTGAAAGAGGGCTACTTGCGGTGTACGAGAAGTCCTGGCCGCCGTTCGGAACGGCGTCGGCCACGATCGTGATGGACCCCTCTTTGGTGTTGGCAAAGGTGCACGCGACCGCCTCGTCCGCATCGAGGTCGATGGTCACCCTTCGAAGCGCGAGGTCCCTAATCCATTCGGGATCTCCGATGCAGGAGATATCGGTCAGCTGCCAGCCGCTCACAGAAAACTCTCGAACCACGTAGGTTCCAGGGCTGACCCCAGTAATGAGTTTGGTGTTGGGCAATGCTGAAGCCGGATCATCATCCAGCACGAAGCCCGATGAGAGGGCGGCGTCGGGATCAAAGCCGAAATCCTGCGGGTCGTCCGGCGATGCATCCTTCACGATCGTCACGGAACCGAGAGGCAGGAAGGTGGCGGTGACCTCCTTGGCCGAGTCCATGGTGACGTGGCACGTTCCCGAGCCGGAGCACGCCCCGCCC
>JBQGDK010000156.1:0-3302 GCA_052039025.1 Actinomycetota bacterium | reverse complement strand
CCGGTGGGCAGGTTCCAGGTGTGGCGCCACCGGTTCGCCGACCTCCACACGGAGATCGAGGCCGCCCGAGCGCTCTCGTACCACGCGCTTCGATGCGCGGTCGCCGGCGAAGAGGCGGAACGGGAGGTGGCCATGGCCAAGTGGTTCGCGTGCGAGCTCGACTGGCGGGTGGCCGACGAGGCCCTCCAGGTGCACGGCGGCTACGGCTACATGAAGGAGTTCCCGGTGGAGCGGGCCTGGCGCGACGCCCGACTCGGGCCGATCGGCGGCGGGACGACCGAGATCATGAAGGAGATCGTCGGCCGGTCCCTCGGCCTGTGAACCTGGCCCGGCTGGCCGAGGAGAGCGTCGAGCGGTTCGGCGCGTACGACGCCGTCCACTTCCAGGGACGGTGGCGCACGAACGTCGAGCAGCTCGAGGAGGCCCGCCGGTTCGCCGGGACGCTGCGCACGCTCGGGGTCGGCCCGGGGGACCGCGTGGCCGTCCTGATGCCGAACGCCCCCGAGGTCTTCGCCGCGTACGGCGGGACGCTCGCCGTCGGTGGCGTGGTGGTCCCGATCGTGTTCCTCCTGGCCGCGGAGGAGATCCGGCACCTGTTGGCCGACGCCGGGCCGAAGGTCCTCGTGACGGCCCCGCTGCTGCTCGACAAGGTGGCCGAGGCGACCGCCCTCGTGCCCGATCCGCCTGCCGTGATCGTCGTCGGGGAGCCGGTCCCCGACGGGATGCGCTCGTGGTCCGATCTCGGGGCCGAGGCGGACCAGGCCGTCGCCGATCGAGGCCCGGACGACCTCGCGGTCCTCATGTACACGGGCGGCACCACCGGGAGGCCGAAGGGCGTGATGCTGTCGCACCAGAACCTCCGGTGGAACGCGGTCACGTGCGCCGAGGCGGTTGGGATCGAGCCCGGCTCGGTCTCGCTCCTGTGCCTCCCCGTGGCCCACCTGTTCGGCATGATCGCCGCAGTGACCGGGCAGGTCCTCGGGACCAGGGGCATCCTCCTCGACTGGTTCACGCCGGAGGGCGTCCTGGCCGCGATCGAGGAGCACCGGGTCGAGCACGTGCCCCTGGTGCCGACGATGATGACGCTCCTCCTCCAGCACGAGGCCGGGGCCGACACCTCGTCGCTGCGAACCGTGTTCGCCTCGGCGGCCCCGGTGCCGATCGAGTTGGCCGAGGCGTTCGAGAAGCGGTTCGACTGTGAGGTCCTCGAGGGGTACGGGCAGACCGAGGCGGCCCCGGCCCTGGCGCTCCAGCGGCCGGGCCTTCGGAAGAAGGCCGGGTCCGCGGGGCCGGCCCTCCCGGGCGTCGAGCTCCGGATCGAGGACGAGGCTCACCGGCCGCTCCCTCCCGGGGAGGTCGGCGAGATCTGCGCCCGGAGCCCCGGCGTGATGCACGGGTACCGCGGGCTGGGCGAAGAGACCGAGGCGGCCCTGGCCCACGGCTACCTGCACACCGGCGACGTCGGCTACCTGGACGAGGACGGCTACCTGTTCGTCACCGACCGGAAGAAGGACGTGATCATCCGGGGCGGGTTCAACGTGTACCCGCGCGACGTCGAGGATTTCCTGCTCCGCCATCCCGGCGTGGCCGAGGTCGCGGTGGTCGGGCGGCCGGACCGTCGGATGGGCGAGGAGATCGTGGCGTTCGTGGTCCGGGCTCCGGGCCATGAGCCGACCGAGGAGGAGCTGCTGACGTTCGCCGCCGAGGGGCTGGCCTCGTTCCGGCGGCCCCGGGAGATCCGGTTCGTCGGGTTCCTCCCCAGGAGCCCGGTCGGCAAGGTGCTGAAGCGGGAGCTCCGCGGCTCGCTCTGATCGTGCCCGAAATGCCCCGGGAAGCGTGCCCGGTTCGCACCGTTCGGGCGATGCTTGAAGCCCCCAGGGCCACCTGCTAGGGTCGTGCGCGAATTTGCCCGGCCACCGGCCCGAGCCGCGACTCGGGGGGGAGGCGTTTGTTGGCACGGACGGTTCGAGTCGCCCTCGCTCTCACGGCGGTCCTCGTCGGGGGGCTGCTCGCCGACCCATCGTTCGCCCAGAGCACCGAGGAGGAGCTCGAGGAGGCCAAGCGCCGGGTGGCCCAGCTCGAGGCGGAGGCCAACCGCGCCACGCTGCGGTTCGAGGAGGCCCGGGCGATCCTGGAGCGAACCCGCGACGAGATCGCCGATACGCGGACGGAGCTCGAGAGGGCCCAGGCCAAGATCATCGCGCTGGAGGAGGACCTGGCCACCCGGGCCCAGGAGGCCTACAAGCTCGGGCCGACGAACACCTGGCAGCTGCTCCTCGAGGCCGAGTCGTTCACCGAGTTCTCCGACCGGCTCGTGTACCTGGAGCGGTTGGCCCAGGACGACGCCGACCTGGCCACTCGGGTGGCGGTGCTGGCCGAGGAGCTCCGCCGGCACCGGGAGCGCATGGCGAAGCTCGAGGCCGACCAGCAGGCGGCGTTCGAGGAGGCCGAGCGGCAGAAGGCCATCGTGTACGACCGGCTGGCGCAGGCCCAGGCGATCCGGGAGCGGTTCCAGGAGGAGTTCGAGGCCGAGCAGGCGGCCGCCGCGGCGGCTGCGGCGGCTGCCGCCGGTGGCGGCGGCGCCCCCGGCTCGATCGGCACGGTGGCGGGCCAGGCCCTCCAGGCCTGCCCCGCTCCCGGCACCTCGTTCGTGGACTCCTTCGGCGCCGCTCGGTCCGGCGGCCGAAGCCACGCCGGCGTGGACATGATGGGGTCGTACGGCCAGCCGGTGTACGCCGCGCTGTCCGGGACCGTCAGCCACTCTTCGAGCTCGCTCGGCGGGAACCAGGCCTACGTTCACTCGAGCGGCGGGACCTACACGTTCTACGCCCACCTCCAGGGGTTCAGCGACGCCTCGGGGTTCGTGGAGGCGGGGACGCTGATCGGTTACATCGGCGACACCGGCAACGCGACCGGGACGCCCCACCTCCACTTCGAGTACCACCCGAACGGCGTCCTTGTGAACCCGACGCCGTACGTCGCCGCGGTCTGCTGAGCCCCGCCCGGCCCCTCGCGGTAGGCTTCTGCGCATGGATCCGCTGGTGATCACGGTGGCCCCGGTCGGCGGCGAGCTCGATCGCGAGCGGCAGCCAAGCCTCCCGATCACGCCGGTGGAGATCGCCGAGGAGGTGGCCCGGTGCCGGGAGGCCGGGGCGTCCATAGTCCACCTGCACGTCCGCGACGAGGAGGGCGTCCCGACCCAGGATCGTGAGCGGTTCGCGGTGGTCATCGACGCGATCCGGCGAGCCGCTCCGGACATCGTGATCTCCACCGGTGGGTCGGTCGGCATGACCGAGGACGAG
>JBQGDK010000155.1:0-3239 GCA_052039025.1 Actinomycetota bacterium | reverse complement strand
CCGCCAGGAGCGCGGCGGCGCGCTCCGCCGCCCCCGCCACGCCTTCGGGATCGACGCCCCCGTCGAACCGGATCGAGGCCTCGGTCCGGAGGCCCAGCCGCCGCGACGTTCGGAACACGCCCCTGGGTTCGAACACGGCGGCCTCGAGGAGAACGTCGCGGGTCTCTTCGGTGACCTCGGTGTCGGCCCCGCCGATCACGCCGGCCACCGCCACCGCCCGCTCCCGGTCCGCGATCACCAGGTCGTCCTCAGTGAGCGTCCGCTCGACGTCGTCGAGGGTCACCAACCGCTCTCCCGGCTCGGCCCGGCGGACCACGATCCCCGGGCCGGCCAGCCGACCGAGGTCGAACGCGTGGAGGGGCTGGCCGAGCTCGACCATCACGTAGTTCGTGGCATCGACCACGTCCCATCGGGGCCGCATCCCGGCCGCGGTCAGGCGGACCTGAGACCGGAGCGGCGAGGGCCCGGCCCCCACGCCCCGGACGACCTTCGCCAGGTACCGGGAGCAGCGATCGGGGTCGGCGACGTCCACGGTGACGCCGTGGTCGGCCGGGGACCCGGCGGCGGTGACCGCGGGGGGCAGGCGGAGGTCCTGCCCGGTCATGGCGGCCACCTCGCGGGCCACCCCGACGATCGACCACAGGTCGGCCCGGTTCGCCAGCACCTCGATGTCCAGGACGACCTCGTCGAGCCCGATCGTCAGCGCCGCGTCGGCGCCGGGCTCCGCGCCGTCCTCCAGGATCAGGATCCGGTCGTGGTCGCCGGAGATCCCGAGCTCCTTCGGCGAGCACAGCATCCCCTCGGAGGCCACACCCCGGATCTCCTTGCGCTCCAGCGGCCCGTCCGCCCCCGGCAGCGTGGCGCCCGGCGGCGCGTACGGCACCAGGTCTCCGGGGCCCATGTTCCGGACGCCGACCACGACCTGGCGCTCCGCCCTGCCGGCATCGACCCGCACGAGGCAGAGTCGGTCGGCACCGGGATGGTCGCGGACCTCGAGCACCCGGGCCACGAGCACGCCGGAGAGCTCCGCCCACGGCCGTAGGATCCGCTCGACGGGGAGGCCGTGCATGGTCATCCGGTCGGCCAGGTCCTCGGGGGACGAGGCGACCGTCACGAACTCGCCCAGCCAGCCCAGGGGGACCCGCACCGCTACGCGCTCCGGGCCAGCTGGGACAGGAACCGCACGTCGCCCTCGTAGTACATCCGGATGTCGGGGACGCCCTGCCGCAGCATGGCCACCCGCTCGATGCCCATCCCGGCGGCGAAGCCCCTGTACCGTTCGGGGTCGACGCCGGTGTTCTCGAAGAGCGCCGGATGGACCATGCCGGCCCCCATGATCTCGATCCACCCCGAGCCGCACACCCGGCACCCCGTGCCGCCGCACAGGAAGCACGTCACGTCGACCCCCGCCCCCGGCTCGACGAACGGGAAGTAATCGGGATAGATCCGGACGCGCTGGTCCGGGCCGAACACGGCCCTGGCGAAGGCCTCCAGCGTCCCCTTCATGTCGCCCAGCGTGAGCCCCTCGTCGACGGCCAGTATCTCCACCTGCTGGAAGACCGGGAGGTGGGTGGCGTCCGGGGTGTCCCGCCGGTAGCAGCGCCCCGGGATCACCACGTAGATCGGCGGCTCCTGCAGCTCCATCGTCCGGATCTGCACCGGAGAGGTGTGGGTGCGCAGCAGGAGGTCCCGCCCCGGGACGTCCGGGTACAGGGTGTCCTGGGTGAGCCTCGCGGGGTGGTCCGGCGGGAAGTTCAGCGCGTCGAAGTTGTACCACTCGGTCTCGAGCTCGGGCCCTTCGCTGACGCGGTAGCCGAGGCTGACGAACGCGTCGACCACCCGGCGCATCGTGGCGGTCAGCGGATGGAGCCCGCCGGCCGGCGGCCGGCGGCCCGGAAGCGTCACGTCGATCCGGTCGGAGATGGCCACGTCGGCCTCCGCCTCGGCCTCCAGCGCCTCTCGACGGGCGGCCACGGCCCCGCGGAGCTCCTCGAACAGCCCGTTCACGGCGCGACCGACCTCGGGACGGCCGCCGGGGTCGAGCGAGCCCAGCGCGCGCTGGATCTCGGACACCGGGGCCTTCCGGCCGAGGGCGGCGACCTCGGCGGCACGCAGGTCCTCCAGGGTCACGGCCCCCTCGATCGCGGCGAGCCCCCGAGCCCGGGCCTCCCGCAGCCGCTCCATCGCCTCGGGGGCGTCCATGGAGGGCTAGTGTACGGGAGCGGAGTGACCGGCCCCGTCCACCTCACCACGAGCATCGACATCCGCCGCCCGGCGGACGCCGTGTGGCCGTGGCTCGTCGACTGGGAGGAGCTCCCACGGTGGATGCGGGAGATGCGAAGCGTCCGACTGCTCGGTGACCGGCGCGAAGGGGTGGGCGTCCGGGCCATGGCCACGATCCACCTCGCCGGCATCACGACGACCGATCCGATCGTGGTCACTCGGTGGGAGCCTCCCGCGGTGCTCGAGATCGAGCATCTGGGCTGGGTGAAGGGCCTCGGCTACATGGAGCTCTCCCCCACCGAGGACGGCACGCGACTGTTCTGGCGGGAGTCCTTGATCCCGCCCTGGGGCGTCCTCGGATGGCTCGGGATGCGGCTGTATCGGCCTCTCCTGGCGCGGACGTTCGCGCGCGACCTCGAGCACCTCCACCGGCTGGCGGAGGAAGCCTAGGAGGGAAGGGTCAGGCGGAGCGTCACCCCGTCGTCACGTTCCGCCACCAACGAGCCCCCCAGCGCGGCCGCGACCCGTCGAGCCATGTGGAGCCCGATCCGGGAACCTCCCTGGGCGGGACCCGCGAACATCCGCTCGAGATCGACGTCGTTCGGTCCGTCCCCCCGGCGTCGCACCTCGATGACCGCCGCACCCTCCTCGCCCCGGGCCTCGATGCGGATCGGTCCCTCCTGCCCGAACCACATGGCGCCGTCGCACAGCGCCAGGAGCAGCCCCTGGAGCCGGTCGCGGTCGACCACAGCAGACGCGTCGCCGACGACCTCGACCTCCGGGTAGTCACTGCTGCGCCCGAAAAGGCCCCCGACCCACATCAGGGATTCGGCCAGGGCGTGCGGCTCAGCCGCAGGAGCGACCCGGCCCCCCGCGATCCGGGCCGCGTCCACCATCAGCCCGATCATCGCCGCGAGCCGTTCGATGTCGAGGAGCATCCCCTCGACCATCTCGCGCCGGGCCGGATCCGGGAACCGGTCCCACCGGTCGACGAGCGTCGCGGCGAATCCCTTCAG
>JBQGDK010000154.1:0-4121 GCA_052039025.1 Actinomycetota bacterium | reverse complement strand
GCAAGTTCTCGCTGCCCGCCGAGCCGGCGGGGGAGGAGTGACGGTGGACGAGCGGCGGTGGCCGCCGCTGACGTACTGGATGAAGGTCACGGCAGCCGTGCTCCTGGTCCTCGGGCTGGCCCGGGTCCTGCTCGCGGTGGGAGACGTCCTGGTGCTCGTCCTGGTGTCGGTGGTTCTGGCCTTCGGGTTCCAGCCGGCGGTGGGGTGGCTGGCCCGCCGGGGGCTGTCTCGGGGATGGGCCGTCGCGGTGGGGGTCGTCGTGGGGGGCGGGATCCTGGTCGCGTTCCTGGCCCTGATCCTGCCCGACGTCGTGCGCCAGCTGGCGGCGCTGGCCGAGACGGCGCCGGAATACCTGGAGCGAGCGATGCGGGAGAGCCCGCTCCTGGCCGACCTGGATCAGCGGTTCGACCTCGAGGCCGCGGTCGAGGACGTCGGCAGGGAGCTTCCCGGCACCCTGCTCGGTTTCGTGGGCAGCCTGACCTCCCTCGTGTTCAACACGCTGACGGTCCTGGTCCTGACGATCTACTTCACGATCAAGCTGCCGAACATGCGGGCGGCCGTGGCCACGATCCTGGGCCGGCGGGAGCGCGACGACTTCTATGAGATCTTCGAGGAGTCGGTGGAGCGGGTCGGCGGCTACGTCCTCGGGAACCTGGTGATCTCGGTGGTCGCGGGGGTCTCGTCGTTCATCGCGCTGAGCGTCATCGGAGTGCCGTTCGCGGCCGCGCTGGCGTTCTTCGTCGCCTTGACCGACCTGGTGCCCACCGTCGGGGCGATCATCGGGGCCATCGTGGCCTCGACGGTGGCCGCGTTCGTCGGTGTCCCGGAGCTCATCGCCACCGCGATCTTCTTCGTGGTGTACCAGCAGGTGGAGAACTACCTGATCCAGCCGGCGGTGATGCGAAAGGCCGTGGACATGCCGGCCCCCGTGGTCATCCTGGCCGTGCTGATCGGAGGGAGCCTCCTGGGCGTGGTGGGCGCGCTCCTGGCGATCCCCACCGCCGCCATCATCAAGGTGGCGTTCCGGGAGCTGTACCTGGAGGAGCGGATCGAACGGGTCCGAGCCGAGGACGTCCGGGCGCCACCGCCCGCGTAGGCTCGTCGGGGACGGTCGACCTGGGGGAGCACCCCGGAGAGGAGGCACGGATGGCCGAAGGCAGCTATGGGAGGTTGGGCGTCGCCCGCCTCTACGCCCTGGTGTTCGGGATCGCCTACCTCGGCGTGGCGATCCTGGAGCTGTTCTATCCGGAGACCGATCCGCTGACGATCAGCGACACCGTGGTCTTCCAGCGGACGGTGCTCCACAACGTCGTGCACTGGGCGACGGGGATCATCGTCCTCGGCTCGTTCTTCGCCGGTGAGACCGCGGCGCGGGCGGTGGCCCGGGTGATCGGCGTGGTGTTCCTCGCCCTCACGATCTACGGCTTCGTGGCCCCCGAGTCGCTCGGCGAGCTCCTCGGATACGACGGCGACATCCCGGCCGTGTACAACTTCATCCACGCGGCCACCGCCGTCCTGGCGCTGTTCGCCGGCTTCGCCGGACGCCGGGCTCCGGCCGCGGCATAGCCGTGGCAGGCGGCTGGTTCCACCATCTGGGTCACGTCCTGCTTCTCGGCGGGGCGGTGGCGACCTTCCTGTTTCTCGTGGCCATCGAGGTGCGCCGACACGGTCGGCCGACGTTCACGTGGCGCATCCGGGGGGACGACCGGGCCGAGTAGGAAGAATTTGGCCCCCGGGTTGTGTGCCCGGGGGCCGGGGAAAGGGGGTGGAGGGGACTCACGTCCACCTCCACGGCGCATTGTACCCTTTTCGCCAGCAAGCAACCACCTCGGCTGTCGGTGGTGGACGGTACCATCCCCCCGTGCTGCTCGAGCTCCACATCGCCGGACTGGGCGTGATCGAGGATGTCACGCTGGAACCGGCCCCTGGCCTGTCCGTCCTGACCGGTGAGACCGGTGCGGGGAAGACGATGGTCACGACCGGCCTGAGCCTGGCCCTGGGGAGGCGGGCCAGGGCCGGGATGGTCCGACGAGGAGCGGAACGAGCCACGATCGAGGCCCGCTTCGACTCCAGCGGGGCGGCCGCGGCGGTGGAGTGGGCCGAGGACGGCGAGCTGATCCTGGCCAGGATCCTCCGGGACGACGGCCGGAGCACGGCCCGGGCAGGGGGACAGCTCGCCCCGCTGTCGACGCTCGAGGCGCTCGGCGAGGGTCTCGTCGAGCTGCACGGTCAGCACCAGACCCAGCGGCTGCTGCGCCCATCGGCCCAGCTGGGGTTCCTCGATCGCTTCGCCGGCCACGTCCCGCTGGTCGATCGGTACCGGGCCGCCCACGCGGCCCTGCGGGAGGCCCGGGCAGCCCTGGAGCGCCTCGACCACGAGGCCCGGGAGCGGGAGCGGGAGAAGGACCTCCTGGCCTACCAGGTCGGAGAGATCGAGGCGGCCTCGCTTCGGCCCGGCGAGGCCGACGAGCTTCGGTCCGAGGAGGCCCGGCTCGCCGGGGCCGAGGGGATCCGGGAGCGCCTGGCGGCCGCGTCGGCGTCGCTGTCCGCCGAGGGGAGCGGGGCGGACGCCGTCCGGGCGGCCGCGTCCGCCGCGGCCGAAGCCGCGGGCATCGACGGGGGCCTCGACGGGCTGGCCCGGCGGCTGGCGTCGCTGGCCGAGGAGGTGGCCGACGCCGCCGCCGAGACCCGAGCCGCCGCCGAGAGCGTGGAGCTCGACCCGGCCCGCCTCGAGGTGGTCCGGGACCGGATCGGGGCGATCCGAGGCCTGGAGCGGAAGTACGGGGAGGGGGAGGACGGGGTGTTGGCCTTCCTGGAGGAGGCCCGGAGCGCCCTGGCGGCGCTGGAGGGCGCCGGGGAGGAGCGCCAGCGGCTGGCAGGGGAAGCCGGGCGCCTCGAGGCGGAATGTCGCGAGCTCGCGGCCGGGATGACCGCCGGCCGGGCCGAGGCGGCTCCCCGTCTCGCGGGAGCGCTGGCCCGCGAGGTCGAGGACCTCGGCATGGAGGGGGCCACGATCGAGGTGAGGCTGGCCCCGGAGACCGACCTGGGGCCGGACGGGGCCGAGACGGCCATCCTGTTGTTCTCGGGCGGGCCGGGGCAGGCGCCCGGTCCGTTCGGCCAGGTCGCCTCCGGCGGCGAGCTGTCCCGGACGATGCTGGCCTGCCGGACGGTCCTGGCCGACCTCGACGACGTCCCCACGCTGGTGTTCGACGAGGTGGACTCGGGGATCGGGGGGCGGGCCGGGGTGGCGGTCGGCCGGCGGCTGGCCCGGCTGGCCAGGAGCCGTCAGGTCCTCGTGGTCACCCACCTCCCCCAGATCGCGTGCTTCGCCGACCGGCACTTCCGGGTGACCAAGCATGGTGGCACCGCCGCCGTCACCGCCCTCGACGAGGCCGGCCGGGTCGAGGAGCTGTCGCGGATGCTCTCGGGCATGCCGACCGAGGAGGCCGCCACGCACGCCGAGCAGCTCCTGGCCGAGGCGGCCCGGGAGAAGGCGTGACCCGTCGGCCGGCCGACCGGGGTACGCTCGCCCCGAGGTGAGGGATCCCTGAAGCTGGCCTGGCGCCGAGCCCGTGAGGACGCGGCCGCGCGGGTGGACGGGCGGACGAAGCGCCTCCTGGTTCGCCTCCGGCCCGGCGAGGTGGCGATCATCGACCACGAGGACCTCGACAGGGTGGCCGCCGAGGGCCTGGTGGCTCGGGGGGCGGCGGCCGTGGTCAACGCCAGCCCCTCGATCACCGGCCGGTACCCCAACCTGGGGCCCCTGATCCTGATGCACGCGGGGGTCCCCCTCGTCGACGGGGTGGGGCCGCTCCTGATGGTGAAGGTCAAGGAGGGAACCGGGCTGCGTGTCGAGGAGGACAGGATCCTGGCCGACGGCCAGCTGGTGGGGGTGGGGACCCGCCAGACCGAGCAGTCGGTGATCCGCTCCATGGACCAGGCCCGGGCCCGGCTCGCGGAGCGGTTCGACGACTTCGCCCGGAACACCCTCGACTACATACAGCGAGAGCGCGACCTCCTGTTCGGGGGCGAGGGCATGCCCGACCTGGACGAGGACCTCACGGGGCGACACGTCCTCGTCGTGGTCCGGGGGACGAACTTCCGTCAGGACCTCGCGGCCC
>JBQGDK010000153.1:0-2893 GCA_052039025.1 Actinomycetota bacterium | reverse complement strand
TCGGACACCATCATCATGCGGTCGATCCCCGACCACTACAGGGGACGGGCGTTCGCCGTGTACGACATCGGGTACAACGGCGCCTTCGTGGTGGCGGCCCTCGTCGCCACCGCGCTCCGGCCGTTCGTCAGCGACCTCGGCATCATCCTGCTGGCCGGCGTCCTGTACCTCGCCGTCGGCGGGATCCTCGGTCTGCGCCGCCGCCGACTCCCCCGGGACGTCGAGGTCCGAACGTACGCGGGCGGCCGCGCCGACGAGGAGCCCCGCGAGGTGGTCCTCGACGGGGTGCCGGTCGCGGTGGCGGAGACCGAGCGCTCGTGGTCAGAGCGGCGCGGGCCGGAGTCCCTCCGCTGCTTCCGGCTCCGTCTCGCCGACGGGCGCCGGATCCAGGTCTCGCTCGGCGAGATGTGGCGCTTCGACCGCGAGCTCGCTCCGGCGAGCGACGGTCGATGAAGGGCCCCTGGTGGGCCCGCCCCGGGCTCGACGTTCGCGAGGGGGGGCTCCGGGTCGCCGGCCGCGATGCCGAGGCGCTGGCCCGGGAGCACGGCACGCCGCTGTACGTCTACGACCTCGTCCGGATACAGGAGCGGGCCGGGGAGCTCCAGGACGCCCTGGCCCGGGCGGGGCTCCGGGGACGGGTCCGGCTGGCCCTGAAGGCCCAGCGGGCGGCCGAGGCCCTGGCCGTCCTCCGTGGGCTCGGCGCGCCGGGCGAGACCGGGAGCGTGGGGATCGATGCCAGCTCACCTCGGGAGCTCCTCCACGCGCTGGAGAACGGCTGGAGACCGGAGGAGATCAGCTACACGGGGACGAACGTGTCCGAGCGCGACCTCGACGTGATCCTCGCGCATCCGGTGCACCTCAACGTGGACCTGCTCAGCCAGCTCGAGCGGGTGGGACGGCGGGCGCCCGGCCGGGCCGTCGGGCTGCGGGTGAACCCGCGGGCCGGCGCGGGCCGGGACGGGTCGCAGACCTACAGCGGCGACCGGCCCACGAAGTTCGGGATCTACCAGGAGGACCTCGACCGGGCCCTCGACATCGCCGGTCGCCACGCTCTCGTCGTCGACACCGTGCACTTCCACGTGGGCCGGGCGTTCCTCACCGAGGGGATCCCGGCGTTCGAGCGGGCGGTCGAGGCCGCGTCGCGGATGGCCCGGCGGCTGACCGAGGCCGGGATGCCGATCGCCGAGGTCAACGTGGGGGGCGGGTTCGGCGCTCCCCACCGCGCCGGGGACCGGCCGCTCGATCTCGACGCCCTCGGCGCGGTCCTGGCCCGCCACCTCGGGCCGCTCGACGTCACCGTGGCCTGCGAGCCCGGCGACTTCCTGACGAAGGAGTGTGGCCATCTCCTGGCCGAGGTCGTCACGGTCGAGGACCGGGGCGGGGCCACGTTCGTCGGCCTCGACGCGGGGTTCACGGTCGCGCCCGAGGGCTTCATCTATCGCACGCCGGTGGAGGTCGTCCTGTGCCGGGCCGCGGGCGAGCGGGGAACCCGCCGGGTCACCGTGGCCGGCAACATCAACGAGGGTGACGACCTGTTCGCGGAGGACGTGGCCCTCCCACCGATCGAGGAGGGCGACGTCGTGGCCATCCTGAACGTGGGCAGCTACAACGCCGTGATGGCGATGGAGCACTGCCTCCGGCCGCCGGCGGCCTCCGTGTTCTTCACCGACCGGGCCTGAGCGTGGCCCGGAGCGGGCCGGGGTCCGGCCGGTACCGGAACAGGACCACGCCCTCGATCGCCTCGCGGGGAACCGGGCCGAACCCGCGGCCGTCGGTGCTGGCCGCCTCGTTGTCCCCGACCACCAGGTACTCGTCGCGTCCGAGGGCCACACCGTCGACGACGTCGCCGGGCACGCCGCGGACTCGCTTGACGAGGTCGAGCGCGCGCCCCGGATGCCGCAGGACCACCACGCTCCCCCGCCGGATCCTGCCCCGGCGGATGGCCAGCAGCCAGTCCCCGCTCCGGAGCGCCGGGGCCATGCTCTCCCCGGCGACCTCGACCCGGAACGGGCCGAGCACGGCCGCCCCCGCGGCCGTGGCGGCCGCCCCGGCCAACGCCCATCGTCGCATCGCTCAGAGCCTACCGGGGTAGGAGGGAGGGGAGCCGAGGTGATAGGTTCCGAAGCAAGCGAACGGAAGGAGGCCGCGATGCGTCTCATCGACATCCTGCGTCCCCGGCGGGTGGTCCACGCTCACTGCGACCTGCCGTGCGGCGTGTACGACCCCGCCCAGGCTCGGATCGAGGCCGAGTCGGTGAAGGCGATCCAGGAGATGTTCCAGGACGCCGGCAAGCGGAAGCCCCCGAACTGGTCGGACACCCAGTCCGAGGAGGACTGGCATGCCCGGGCCCTGAAGATCAAGGAGGAGCGCGCGGACCTCGTGAAGCACCACCTGTGGGTGCTGTGGACCGACTACTTCAAGCCCGAGCATCTCGAACAGCACCCGGGCCTCCACGACTCGGTCTGGAAGGCCACGAAGCTGGCCGGTGACGCCAAGCGGTCGAACGATCCCGGGCAGGGTCAGCAGCTCCTGGACGCGATCGGCGACCTCGACAAGACCTTCTGGGCCACCAAGAAGTAACCGGAGGCCTCCGGTAAACGGGGGGGTCGTGGCCTGGCCGTAACGGCGGCGCTACCGCGAACCGCCCTTGCGACCGATCGAGCGGTAGAAGTCCGGGCCGTACCGCTGCTTCGTGGTGAGCCCTCCCTTCTTCCCGCCCTTCCGACCGATCCGCTGGTAGAAGTCGGCTCCGTACCGCTTCTTGGTGGTCAGGCCGCCCTTCCGGCCTGCCTCCGCTCTGGTCATGGGACTCACGGGCACGTCCTCCTCGCTCAGTCGCCTGCTCTCCTCTGGGTTCTCCCCCGGTCGGCGAACGGCCAAACGGCGGCCGGCG
>JBQGDK010000152.1:0-15716 GCA_052039025.1 Actinomycetota bacterium | reverse complement strand
GACCTGCCCGGCGATTTCTACTTCCGCCTGCTCGACGCGGTCAAGGCTCGCGTGCCCGGCATCCACGTCCACGCGTTCAGCCCGATGGAGATCCTGAACGGGGCCACCCGGCTGGGGATCTCCTTCGGGGAGTTCCTCGAGCGGCCGTCCACGACTTATCCATGGGACCACCAACCCATTTTCCGGCGGATGGTGCCCGAGGCTTCTCGGTTGTGTCGATGAGGGCAGAAGCGGGGCGGCCGGGCGCTATCTCGGACCTGAGACGGGAGGATGACGGGATATTTGCCGGATGACCCAGAATCGAGGCAGTTGCTGGAAGCACGAAAAGGGCGGTTGACCTGCGGTTTCCCTTACGCCCGGGGCCTCGGGGCAGGGCGGGTCCGGATCGGCGACGTGGAGCTCGACGCCGGCCGCGGGGACACCGACACCACCGGCGAGGTCCGGCTGGTGATCCGGCCCGAGCGGGTGCGTGTCGAGAGCCGTGGCAACGGCGGAGGCAACCGCATCCCCGGGATGGTGGAGCGATCCGTCTTCGTCGGGCCGACCGTGCAGGTGTTGGTCCGCCTCGTCGGCGGCGAGATGATCCAGGCCGTGGAGACCAGCCGGGCGGAGTCCTGGTCCACCGGCGACGCCGTGTCCGTGCACCTGCCGGCCGAGGACCTCCGGGTCCTAACGAACCAGCACGGTCCCCTGCATCTGCTGCGGGTGCAGGGAGCACTCGTACTCGACCGTGCCCGGCTCATCGAACGTGAGCGAGGCCGATCCCCCCACCGGCAGCTCCTCCGTCCGATCGCTCCCGTCCAGCAGGTGGACGTTGTGCGGGAAGTCGTCGCGGTTCACCCACGTCACCTCGGTGCCGGCGTCGATCTCGATCGCCTCCGGTTCGAACCGGTAGCTCTTGGGGAGCTCGACCGTGTCCGCCCGAACCGGCGCCGACGTCTCCGTCCCGCCGCCGCAGGCCAGCACGGCCGCCGCGGCGACGATGGTGAGCGAGCGGAGCGCGATCCTCGTCATCGGCCCCCGACCCGACGGGCGGCGGAGACGCCGAACAGGAGGACCGCCAAGAGGACCAGCACCTCGGAGATCGTGTGGGCCAACAGGAACAGCGTCAGGTTGACGTGGTAGGTGAGGTAGCTCACCTCGGCCAGCGCCAAGAGCGTGAACGCCCATCCGAACCCACGGTCCGCGCGGCCGAACGATCGGACGGCGAACACCACGGCGACCAGGAAGATCGCCACGTGCACCAGCAGGAAGAACCACTGCGGGACGTCGTTGATGAACGTGCAGCAGGGGTTATCGGACCACGAGATCTGCGCCAGCATGACCTCCTCCTTCCGTTCGACGCCTGAACGCCAGCCGGACCGTTCCGGCCAGCGCGACGATCATCCCCATCAGGACCAGCACGTGGCCGACGGCCGCGGCGATCCCCTCGGCATGCCCGAGGACGTGGGCCACCACGTCGATCGCCAGGCCCACCCCGAGCAGCCCGATCCCCAACCAGACCGGCCGGGGAAGAGCTCTCTCTATCGCCAGCATGAGTTCGTTATATACCCCCCTCCTGGGGCCAGGCAACCGCTACCGGGCCGCCCGCACCTCCACGCAGCAGGCCCCGCCTCGTGGCCGCGCGACCGCCTCGAGGTGTTCGGAGCCCAGGCCCTCGAGGATGCCTCTCACGAGCTCGAGGTTGAGGCCGCAGATCGCCTCCGGGCGGTCGGCGGCCAGCGCGTCGAAGGGGCAGTTCCCGAGCCGGATCGTCCCGTCGGGCCCGACCTCCGGTCGGAACCCGTGTTCCTCCAGGAGGGCCACGATCGCTTCGGTCCTGGCCCGGCGGGTCCGCCGTCCCCGGAGTGCGGCCCGGGCCGCCTCCCCCAGGTCCTGGCCGCGCCGGCGGGCGCCGGGGCTCGGGCCCGGGCCGCCGGGAGGGAGCGAGTCCACCAGGAGTCGCGCCGCCAGCTCGTAGTCGCGCTCGGGCACCGTGACCGAGATCGGACGCCGGGGCCGGTACACCTTGGCCGGCCGGCCCGCGCCGGGGCCGGTGCGGCCAGTCAGGCGGCGATAGTCGGCCTCCAGCAGCTCCTCGTCGACCAGGCGGTCGAGGTGGAAGGCCGCCAGGGAGCGGCCGATACCGATCGCAGCCGCGGCCTCCTCTCGACCCACCGCGTCGTCGGCTCGGACCACGTGCAGGTACAGGGCCCGGCGAACGGGATCGCCGAGCACCCCGAGCGAGGCAAGGTCACGGTCGAGTCGATCGGCGGGGGCCACGCCCTCGATTGTAAGAGGAATCAGAACTCTCAGAAGAGGGTGCCCCAGGCGCGCCGTGCCCGGGACTATGCTTGCGAGCGATCGAAGGAACCCGTTGACCCGTGCGATGGAGATACCAGTCGGCTCCGAGGCCCCACAGGCGGCCAGTCCCCCGGTCTCCGGCGACAGGCTGATCGGCCGCACGACCGAGTTGGCCTGGTTGCTGGCGGCGCTCGAGGAGTCGATCCAAGGACGGGGACGAGTCGTTCTCGTCTCGGGCGAGCCGGGGATCGGGAAGACCCGCCTGGCCGACGAGTTCTCGGCCGCGGCCCGCGACCGTGGAGCCCGGGTGCTGTGGGGTCGATGCTGGGAGGCGGGGGGGTCCCCCGCCTACTGGCCCTGGGTCCAGTCGATCCGTTCCTACACCCGCGACGTGGATCCCGACGAGCTCCGGATCCTGATCGAGGCGGAGGCGCCAGATATCGCTCGCATGCTCCCCGAGGTCCGTGGGCTCTTCGACGAACTGGCACCGCCACCCGACGTCGACCCCGAGACAGCGCGGTTCCGCTTGTTCGACGCCGTGACCACGGTGCTCACGAGAGCTTCTCAGCGGCAGCCGCTGGTGGTCATCCTCGACGATCTGCACGCGGCCGACACGCCATCGCTCTTGCTGCTTCGCTTCCTAGGCAACGAGCTGGACGGGGTCCGCATAATGGTGGTGGGCCTCTACCGGGGCACGGATCTCGATCCCCACCACCTCTCCTCGAGTGAGGCGCTCGAGCTTGCGAGACTACCCGGCGCTCGATACCTGTCGCTGTCTGGCATCACTGCATCCGGCGTGGCCGAGCTCATCACGATCACCGCGGGGCGAGCCCCCACGCCGGATGTCGCCGCCATCGTGCACGCCCGGACCGGTGGCAACCCCCTCTTCGTGTCAGAGGTAGCAAGATTCCTGGCCGGCCAGGGTGATGACGGTTCCACCGGGGGGGCGGCCGTCGAGGTCGCGGTCCCCGCCGGGATCCGCGAGGTCATCGGGCGCCGTGTCGCCCGCCTGTCGGAGGGATGTGCCCACACGCTCACACTGGCCTCAGTGCTGGGACGAGAGTTCGACCTCATCGAGCTGGGGCGGGTGACCGGGAAGTCCACCGACCAGCTCCTCGACGACATGGAAGAGGCGGCGGCCGTCGGGATAATCACGGACGTCCCCGGCGTCATCGGCAGGCTCCGCTTCTCTCACGCGTTGGTGCGGGACAGCGTCTACAGCGAGATCCCTGCGGCTCGTCGGATCAGGCTCCACGACGACATCGGTTCGGTGCTGGAAGCCCTCTACCGAGATGACATAGAAGGGCACCTGTCCGAGCTCGCCCACCACTTCGTTCTGGCCGCTCCCGGGGGCGACGTGGAGCGCGCTGTCGGCTATGCGAAACGCGCCGGCGAGCGGGCCCTCCGGCTGCTGGCGTACGAGGAGGCGGTGAGGCTCATCGAGCTGGCCCTTGAAGCGTTGGGTCTTCGGCGGCCGGTGGACCTGGTCTCCAGGTGCGATCTCCTCCTGGCCCTGGGCGATGCTGAGGCGAGGGCCGGGAGGGAGGCGAACGCCAAGCGCGCGTTCCTCGACGCCGCCGACATCGCAGAACGCCTGGCCGGCCCGCACCGCCTGGCCCGGGCGGCCTTGGGCTACGGCGGAAGGTTCGTGTGGGCTCGAGCGGGCACCGATCAGCGGCTGGTACCGCTCCTGGAGGTGGCGCTCGCCGCCCTGGGGAAGGAAGAGAGTGATCTCCGCGTCCGGGTCATGGCCCGCCTGGCCGGAGCCTTGCGTGACGAGCCCTCCCCGGAGCCGCGAGCCTCGCTCAGCCAGCAAGCCTTGGCCCTGGCCAGGCGGCTGGGCGATCCGGCCGCTCTGGCGTACGCCTTGGACGGACGGTACGCCGCGCTCCTGTGGCCCGAGAATGCTCGGGAACGGATTGAGATCGCCAACGAGCTCGAACGAGTGGCAGAGTCAGGTGGCGACGCAGAGGCGGCGATCCAGGCCCGCTGCTACCGCTCGATCGCGCTCCTCGAGTTGGGCGATGTACCGGCCGTGAACGTCGAGCTGGCCGCGGCCATGCGTCAGGCACGCGAACTTGGTCAGCGAGCGCAGATCTGGCTCGTCACGGCGATGGAGGCCACGGTGACCCTGTTCCAGGGCCGGTTCGCCGCGGGGCGACACCTGATGGACGAGGCCCTCGCTTCGGGTGAGGGAGCGCAGCGGAGCGACGCGCTCTTGTCGCACAGGATCCACAGCTTCACCCTGGACTGGTTCCTAGGCGGGGTGGACGGCCTCGAAGAGATACTGCGGCGATCAATACAGGAGTACCCACGCCGACCGATGTTCCGGTGCATGCTCGGCTCGCTCTACGTCAGCGCGGGCAGACAGCCGGAAGCTCACAGGATCCTCGGGGAGCTGGCGGAGAACGACTTTGCCTCGCTCCCGCGCTCCAACGAGTGGCTGTTCAGCGTGAGCATCCTGGCTGACGTCGCAGTGGCCTTGGGAGACGCCGCTCGCGCATCCACTCTGTACGAGCTCCTGCTTCCGTTCGCCGGCCGCAACGGAGCCACGGCCGATTACATCAGCACGGGTTCGGTCGCGAGGTACCTCGGGATACTGGCCACAACCATGCGCCGTTGGGACGAGGCCGAGCGGTGGAACGACATCGGTCTCGAGGCCAACCGGAGGATGGGCGCACTGCCGTTCGTCGCGTTCGGCCTTCATGATCGAGCCTGCCTGTTGGTCGCCCGGGCGCTTCCCGGCGATGCCCAGGCCGCCGGTCGAGCTCTCGAGGAAGCCCTGGACCTGTCCCAGAGCCTGGGACTCGGGCCGCATGAGGCACGCGTCCGCGCGCTCAGGGAGACCATCGAGCCCTCCCCCATCTCGGACGAGGTCAAGCGCGCCCCGCCGCGGACGATCCCACGGCCGAACCTGTTCCGACGTGAGGGCGAGTACTGGCTCATCGTCCACGAAGAAGAGTCGTTCCGGCTGCGCGACCTGAAAGGTCTCCGGTACCTGGCGCACCTCCTGGCCGAGCCCGGGCGAGAGTTCCACGCCGTGGACCTGGTCATGATGGAAGCCGGAGGGACCAGCTGGCCCGCCGCAGGGAGGGAGCCCGGCATGTCGGGCACTCGTGCCTCGGACGCGGGGCCGCTCCTGGACGCCCCGGCCAAGGAAGCCTACCGGGCCAGGCTCCGGGAATTGGAGACGGATATCGAATCAGCCCGGGGGCTGCAGGATCCGGCCGCGGTTGCGGGGATGGAACGTGAGCGGGAGTTCCTGGTGAGCGAGCTCGCTCGAGCGGTTGGACTGGGAGGCCGTGACCGGAGAGCGGCGGCCGCCACGGAGCGAGCTCGGGTCAGCGTCACAAGGGCCATCAGGAGCGCCGTGGCCAGGATCCGCGGGCACGGCCCCGGCCTCGCCGACCATCTGGATCGCACCATCCGGACCGGGACGTTCTGCTCCTACCAACCGGATCCCCGGCTCCCGGCGGCCTGGCACGTGCGGTCGTCTCCTCAGTAACGATTCCGCACGCGTGGAGGAGTGGGCGCTGGCCCCCGCCGGCATCTCTCATGTTCGCGAGAGGTCGGGAAAGAAAAACGCGATCGAGGTTACGACCGTTCCGTCGCCCGTCACGCCTTCCTGATGAGAGCCTCCTCACGGTTCTCTGTCGAAGGGAGGTGGGAATGTCGATCAGAGCCACGGCGGTGGCCATGGCCGCGCTCCTGTCAGGTCTCCTACCGGCGGATGCTGCGTGGGCAGCTCCCGCTGACTGCTTCAGAGACTTCGGCGGTCTGATCCAGGCCGACCAGGAGGTGGCGGGCGACCTGCTGATCACCCGTCAGGAACCAGGTATCGATCCCATCGGTCTCGGCCGGGGCAGCATCTGCGTGGTCCTTGGGACCGTTCGGGGCAGCGTGACCGTCGTCGACGAGAGCGACGGGTGTGCATCGCGGCCGCCCTTTACGGCCGCTGAACTGGCGGGGGGAACCGTCGAAGGAAACGTGACGTCCGCCGGCAACCGGTGCGCCATGGTCTGGCTGCGCGACGGCACCTGGCTCGGAGGAGGTGGCGGGTCGACCGTGGAAGGGAACGTGATCATCGGAGCTCCGGGGAACCTGGGATTCCTTGGAAACGGTCCGGGAGCGCACGTCGAGGGCAACGCGATCCTCCAGGCTTCCGGGTCCGGTCTCTTCGCCAACGGAGCGTCGTCCACGAACGGGGTCGACCGCAACCTGATCTGCGAGGGCGGAGCCCCGGCCGGCGCGCAGACTGCCAGCCCCACGAACTGGGACGGCCTGGAGGGACCGGGCGACGCCGGCATCGACGGCACGATCGGCGGTCGCTTCATCGGATGCTGAGCACAGAGGGGAGGAAACTATGTGGCGGAAGTCAGTCTTCGTCGTCGCCGGACTCACGATGGTGGGAACGGTTCTCGTGGGAAGAGCCCTGGCGACGCCGGCCAGCGGGGTCGTCGCCGAGACTGCCCGCGGAGAGCTCGGCGCGCCGCTGAACGTGAACACCCGCTTCGACAACGGAGGCAAGGTCCGGATCAAGACGAAGGGAGCGGTCGAGTTCATCACCCAGCGGATCGTGGCCCAGCCCGGGGCGACATTCGGCTGGCACAGCCATCCTGGAGAGAACGTGAATGTAGTACTCCAGGGGACGTTGACCCTGTACCACGACGAGCATTGC
The DNA here is from genome assembly GCA_052039025.1 of Actinomycetota bacterium. Taxonomy (GTDB): domain Bacteria; phylum Actinomycetota; class UBA4738; order UBA4738; family CALAEC01; genus CALAEC01. The sequence goes on along the minus strand of JBQGDK010000152.1, from coordinate 8,755 downwards.
AGCGAGGGAATCGCGTACGGAACGGGAACGTCCTTCCCCACCTCCCCCGACGAGATCCACTTGGCCAGGAACCTGGGCACCGAGCCGTTGGTGTTCTTCGCCGCGTACTTCGCTCCTAGGGTGACGCCGGAGTTGCCGGTTCGCCTGGACCAGCCCTTGCCCGCGCCGGGATGCCCTCAGTAGACGAGACGCTGGAGGAGGGCCCCGACGCTCGGCGCCCTCCTCCAATCGCATCCCGAGTAAGTCAGACCTCCAGGCGGGCCAGATCCTCCACGGCCGAACCGCGACCGGCCTCCCGCCTCCGGGTCCGGCGGAGGATCACACCGGCGAGCGTCACGGCGACGAGCGTCCCGAGCAGGAGCACGGTGGCGATGGCGTTCGTGGACGGGGTGGGGCCAGAGCGGGCACCGGAGTAGATGCGAACGGGGATGGACTCGGTGTCGGCCTCCCCGACCAGGAACTGCGTGATGACGAAGTCGTCCAGCGAGATCGCCAGGGCCACCATGGCGCTCACGAAGATGGCGGGTCGGAGGAGCGGGAGGAGCACCAGCCGCAGGGCCTGCCACCGTGACGCCCCGAGGTCCATGGCCGCCTCCTCGTAATCGTTGCCGATGGCGAACAGGCGACCCCGGATGATGATGACCACGAAGGTGATCGTGAACGTGACATGCCCCAGGATCTGCGCGTCCGTCCCCAGGCCCACGAAGGGAAACAGGTACTGGAACACCAGGAACGATCTCCGACCACTTCCCGCTCTGGGCGAGCTTCTCCATTCGCCGCAGTCTCTGAGCACCTTTCAGACCTAGATGCCGTTGTGATGGCGGTCCCCGGTTCGTCCCTCTCGAGTGCATGCATCACGACGGTTGGGGGGGGTTATGCATAGACTCGATCGCATTCGATGTTACACAGGCTGTTTTGCCTGGCGACGGGTGCCGTTCCACACCTGCGTGGATCAATCGTCTTCCTTCAATATCGGAGAACACGACGCTCTTCATGGCCCGCGTTTGAGTTGGGAACAGAGGCTATCGGCGGTCGATAACGGGGATCGATACGTTCGATCAGGCGCGTCTTGGGTGTCCGATTGGGCGCCGTTCACGACGTCGATATCGATCGCCCGCGTCTCTTGCCGCCGATCGTCTTCCCTCGATCTCGGAGAGACGAGGACACCGTTAGGTATCGACCCTCCGATAGTCGATAACGGGCATCGATGTTCCAGGGGGGATCCGGCGCGTCCCGGTCGTGTCTCCTCAAGTGGTGACACTCCTTGCCGCTCAGTCGATCTCAAGCAGTCCCCCCGGGCTCACGCCTTCGGCCAGATCCGAAGGCGATCCGACGGGTAGTCTTGAGGTCGCGCTGATCTTGGCGTGACATGGTGAAAGTCGGAGAGGCCGAGCAGATCCGGTCCGAGGCGGGCGTCTGGGGGCAGGCTCTTCGGAGGTTCGCCGGCCACTATCGTCGCGTGCACGGCCTGTGAAGAATGCTCCGGAGGCCACAGGAAATCTGGGTGTGAACACGCGTTGCACACCCCCATGGGTGTGAAAAGTGTGCAAGAGTAGCCCTCGGCGGCGCGTCCGGGCCCTCTCGAGCACTTCTGGTGGGTTTGGGTTCTCCCGTGACATTCCGTTGCGGGAATCCTTGGACCGTGCCTTGGGACAGGGAGAGGGGAGACTAGAGAGCCCCTAATGGTCAGGGGCTCTCGGGTTCAACCTTGGGTACAGGTGTCGGGTTGGACCGTCAAGCCGCGCATTCTGCGCCACGGACGGGAAGTGTCTGAACGGCCCGTTGTTGATCCGCAACGTCCGGTCGTGCCTTGACCGTTTCGACGTTCATACTCGGAGGGTCGGTCGGAATCGTGGGGACTGATGACCTAAGAATCCCGTTACTTCTCACTCTCGGCTCGAATCCCGGGGAGGGAAACGCCTACCCATTCAGTTTGTCCCGCTGAGGTAAGTATCGGCTCGGTGCTACCACGGATGGGCATTCTTGGGCTCGCGTTACCCGGACGTAACACTTTCGGAGGTTGTCAACTATCTCTCGGGACCCCTGGGTGGGGTGTGAAAAGTGTGTACTACGAAAGCAAACCGCTCCCAGAGGGTAGGGACCGGGAGCGGTTCACAAGGAAAGTCAATCAGTATTCAGTTGTCCTCTACTGTAGCATCGGAATCCCTACCGCCACTCGATCCGCACGCGGGAAGCGATGGGAACATACCGGGAGCGTCCGGCGGGTCGTAGTACAACGCGCTCGACCGTCCGATCAAGCCACTCACGCTCCCTGCCCTCGACCAGCGCGTGGACGGGAGTCTCGACCTTGACGGCACGCTTCGCCACCTTCGCCTCCAACGCCTCGCGCTTGCGCTTGAGCGCTCGGTAACGACGGTCGTAGGCTTCCGGGTCAATATCGGATTCGGCGAGCGCTTCCATCTGGTCGTCCAGCGCGTCAAGTTGCGCCGACTCAGGAACGGCAGTCGGGTCCTCGACCGTCGTGACGGCAGCCTTGCGTCCTGCCGCCTCGTTCAACACGTGGAGGTCGAGCGGTTCCGCGAGGCTTTGTGCCCACTGGTCGCAGCCCTTGTTGAGGCACGAATACGCCTTGCTCCCCCGCTGAGGGTGTCCCTTGAGATTCGAGCCGCACGTCCCGCAGACAACGAGTCCCGTGAGCAGATAGCGCGGTCGTGGTCCTGGCGTTGTTCGAGCCGGGTCCGACAGTACCGCACACACCTTGCGCCACGTCCGCACGTCGAGGATGGGGTCCCACCGTGCCCGCATCTCCCGTCCCTTGTACATCCGCCGACCAGCAATCGCCTCGTTCATCAGGCTTCGGCGTGCCGTGCGAGGGTCCTTGCCGAGTCGGTCCGCAACCGAGTGGAGCGTGGCACCGTCGAGGATGGCGGCGGCGGCATCGCGGAGCATCTTCGCCTCGTTCGGCTCGACTTGTAGGACCTTGGGTCCGTCCTTGGGGAGCCTGTATCCGAACGGCACGCGGCCACCGGGCCACGTTCCAGCATCGGCGATCTGTTCGTGCTTCGCCTGATGCCGCTCCGCCTTCCGCTCAGACTCGAAAGCAGCGACACTCGCGAGAATCGTCATCCGCATCTTGCCCTCGGCAGTGTTCGGGTCAACCTCTCCGTCCCGAACCGTGACGATAGGCTTGCCGCGCTCCATGAGGTCGAGTTGGTCGCGCACGCGACGGTACAGTCTGTCGTTCGCCCACGCCACGACCGCCTCGACCTTGCCAGCGTCGAGGTCTGAAAGCATCCGGTCCCACGCGGGGCGGGTTCCGTTGTATGCGCTCCGACTATTGTCCTCGTACACGGGCTCGGCGACGGTCCAACCTCGGGATTTGACCAGGGCTCGGCAGTCCTTTTCCTGACGCTCGACGGCGAGTCCGTCGTCCTGGTCGTCCTTACTGATTCGCAGATACATAGCGACGTTCATTCGTCCCCCTCCCATCCGATAGTGCTCGCCAACTCCTCTAGTGCCTCCTCGAAACTGTTAGGGCTCGCGTTGAGGACGGACACAACGTCCGCCCTCAACGCGATGTAGGCAAGCGCAAGAGACTTGTAGGTCGGATACTCCTTGCGCAGTGCTTCCATCTGTTCCTTGGTGAGTCCCACCTCTACCTCCTCCGGGAGGGACCTCCCCCACCCCACAGAAGTATACAGCCTGCCACTCGCTCAGGAATGCGTGCTCCAGGCGCCGCTCCCCCGGATGCTCCGGCAGGCGTAGCCGTAGATCCCGTGGCGGATGTACGGGCTGAGGTGCTTGTTCAGGATGTGCCCGCGCACGTCGTTGTCGAGGTTCGTCGAGGCGTCCCCGCCGAGCTTCCGGTGGAACCGCACCGTGTACCAGACCCCGTTGTCGGCGGCCCGCCACTGGAACCCGTTCCTGTTGGCGTTGTCGTTGCAGGGCTGGCCGAACGTGCTCACGATCTGCGAGTACCCGTGGGGCCGGGGCGGGTACTGGCGGTGTTGGTCCCGCCAGCCCTGGTCGTGGTAGTGCCATGCCAGGGCCGGGCCTGCCACTGCCGCGAGGCCCAACGCAGCCACCAGCACCACCGCCCGCCGACCGAGGGTCGGATTCCGCGTCACTCGGTCTCACCTCCTTCCGCTCCGTCCCGGCGGAGGAGGCGACCGGGCAACTTTGTCCTGTCCGGAAGGATAGAGCGGGCCCGTCGGGCGACGCATCCCCCGATCGGGGGATTCGGGGTGAGTGGCGGCCTACGTCCCCGGGACGGTCCCGCCGGTGGCTACTTCGAGGCCTCCTCGCGCTCGCCGAGCGCGGCGTGGGCCGCCGACAGGCGAGCGATCGGCACCCGGTAGGGCGAGCACGAGACGTAGTCGAGGCCGACTCGGTGGAAGAACGCCACGGAGTCGGGGTCTCCGCCGTGCTCCCCGCAGATGCCGAGCTTGAGGTCCTCGCGGCTCTTCCGCCCCCGCTCGGAGGCGATCTGGACCAGCTCCCCCACGCCCCCCACGTCGAGGGTCTCGAACGGGTTCGAGGGCAGGACCTCGTCCTCGAGGTACCGGGCCAGGAACTTCCCCTCGACGTCGTCCCTGGAGAACCCGAACGTGGTCTGGGTGAGGTCGTTGGTGCCGAACGAGAAGAACTCCGCCTCCTCGGCGATCTCGTCGGCCGCCACCGCCGCCCGGGGCAGCTCGATCATCGTCCCCACGAGATACGGCAGGTCGACTCCCCGCTTGGCGAGAACCTCGTCCGCGACCTCTCGGACCTCGGCGGCCACCGTGGCCAGCTCCTCCCGGGCGGCCACCAGCGGGACCATGATCTCGACGTGGGGGTTGCCGCCCCGGCGCTTCACGTTGCAGGCCGCCTCGATGATCGCCTGGACCTGGGTGCGGTAGATCTCCGGGTAGAGGATCCCCAGCCGGCACCCCCGAAGCCCGAGCATCGGGTTGTTCTCCTCCAGCGCCACGACCTCGCGGAGGACCTCCTCGGCCTTCCGCTTGCCCCCGAACTCCCGCAGCAGCTCCCTCGAGGCCTTCCGCTGCGGCGTGGCCATGGCCACCTCGAGCTCCTTGGACGAGGGCAGGAACTCGTGCAGGGGCGGGTCGAGGAGGCGGATCGTCACCGGGAGGCCGTCCATCGCCTTGAGGATGGCCTCGAAGTCCCTCCGCTGGGAGGTCAGCAGCTTCCTCAGCCCGTCGAAGTAGGGCTTCACGTCGGGGGCCTGGAGCCGCCGCTTCGCCTCACGGACCCGGTGGTCGGCGGCCTTCCGGTCACGGGCCCGGGCCGTCGGGGCATCGCGCTCCGCCTCGGCCAGCGCGAGCAGGGCCGCGCGGGCGGTCGGCGCGGACAGGATCACCTGGCGGAAGGTCGGGAGGCGCGGATCGCCGGGCGTGCCGAACATGTGCTCGGTGCGGCAGAGCCCGATCCCCTCCGCCCCGAACTTCCTGGCCTGGGCGGCCGAGGGCCCGTCGTCGGCGTTCGCCCGGACCCGGAGCTTCCGGATGGCGTCCGCCCACCCGAGCAGGATCTCGAAGTCCCCGGACAGCTTCGGCTCGATCAGCGGCACCTCGCCGAGGACCACACGCCCGGTGGTCCCGTCGATCGAGACGACCTCACCCTCCTTCACCCTCGTACCGTCCACGGTGAACTCGCCGCGGGCGTAGTCGATCTTGAGCGCCTCGGCCCCGCACACGGCCGGCTTGCCCATGCCCCGGGCCACCACGGCGGCGTGCGAGGTCTTGCCCCCGTGGGAGGTGAGGATCCCCCGGGCCGCGATCATCCCGTGGAGGTCGTCGGGGTTCGTCTCCCGCCTGACCAGCACCACGGCCTCGCCGTTCCCGCCGCGCTGGGCGGCCGTGTCCGCGTCGAACACCACGGCCCCCACCGCGGCCCCCGGCGAGGCGTTCAGGCCCTTCACCAGCACCCGGACGTCGGCCTTCGGGTCGAACTGCGGGTGCAGCAGCTGGTCGAGGTGGTCGGGCTCTACGCGAAGGACGGCCTGCTCCCGCTTGATCAGGCCCTCGTTCGCCATGTCGACGGCCATCTTCACCGCGGCCCCGCCGGTCCGCTTCCCCACCCGCGTCTGGAGCATCCACAGCTTCCGCTTCTCGATCGTGAACTCGATGTCGCACATGTCGCGGTAGTGACGCTCCAGCTTCCGCATGATGTCCAGGAGATCCCGATAGGCCTCGGGGTTCAGCCGACGCAGCTCGTGCAGCGGGAGCGTGTTCCGGATCCCCGCCACCACGTCCTCGCCCTGGGCGTTCGGGAGGTAGTCCCCGTACACACCCTTCTCCCCCGTGGCCGGGTCGCGGGTGAAGGCCACGCCGGTTCCGGAGTCGTCCCCGAGGTTGCCGAACACCATCGCCACGACGTTCACGGCGGTCCCGAGGTCGTCGGGGATCGCGTACTGGCGGCGGTACACCTTGGCCCGCTCGTTGTTCCAGGAACGGAACACGGCCTCGATGGCCATCCGCAGCTGCTCCTTGGGGTCCGTGGGGAACAGGCGGCCAGCGTGCTCGCGGACGATGGCCTTGAACCGCTCCACCAGGTCCATCATGTCGATGGCCGCCAGATCCGTGTCCTTGGCGTCCGGCCCCTTCCGGTGCTTGGCGCGTTCGAGCTCCCCCTCGAAGGCCTCGCCTGGGATGTCCATCACGATCTTGCCGAACATCTGGATGAACCGGCGGTAGGAATCGAACGCGAACCGGTCCGATCCGGCCTGCCGGGCCAGCCCGAGGACCGACCGGTCGTTCAGGCCGAGGTTCAGGACGGTGTCCATCATCCCCGGCATCGAGTACTTCGCCCCGGAGCGGACCGACACGAGCAGGGGGTTCTCGATGTCACCGAGGCGCCGTCCCATCGCCGTCTCCAAACCCCGGAGGTGGGCGTTGACCTCGTCGAGGAGCCCCTCCGGGAAGCCGTGGCCGCCCAGGTAGGCGTTGCAGGCGTCGGTGGAGATCGTGAACCCCGGAGGGACAGGGAGGCCCAGGTTCGACATCTCGGCGAGGTTGGCCCCCTTGCCTCCCAGGAGGTCCTTCATGTCCTTGTTGCCCTCGCTGAAGTCGTAGACGTACTTGGTCTTCGCTGCCATGTGACCTCCTCGAGCTAACTGTATCGCGGTCCCCCGCGGGGGTGCCCCTCGGGGGGCTGCCGCAACGATTTCCGTTGCGGTATACTCTGGGCGTGTCGGAGGGAGGTGCGAGCCTGTGCCGGTGCCGGTTCGGGAGAAGCTGAGGGCGATCCGGGAGGACCTGGGGAGCCAGGCCCGCGTGGCCCGGGCCCTGGGGGTGAGCCCGTCGCGGGTCAGCCGGTGGCTGAAGGCCGAGGATCCCGATCCCGAGAACCAGCGCAAGGTGGAAGGCCTCGAGTTCGTCCTGGCCTACCTCCTGTCGTTCCTCCACCCCGACACCGCGGTCGCCTGGCTCCACGGTCACAACGGGTTCCTGAACGACTTCCGGCCCATCGACTGCCTGGCCCGCGGGCGGATCACCGACGTCATCGAGGCGGCCCGGGCGCACAAGGCGGGCTCCTTCCACTGAGCGTGCTGTACCGCTGGTTCCCCTGGGCTCCCGGCGCCGGGGATCACGACCCGGGCGGGCCGCTCCACGTCCCCCGGTTCGATCAGGGCGGAGGCCGTCACGACAATCCCGACGTGTACGGCGCCTTCTACGTCAGCCGTGTCCCGGCCTCCCCGATCGCGGAGATCCTTCGGGACTACGTCTCCAGGGCCGCTCCGCCTCGGCCGCTGTTCCGGGAAGGCTCACCCATCCGGTTGGCGACGATCGACGACTCCGGTATCGAGGACCTCGCGGACCTGGACGATCCCCGAGCGCTCGTGGATCGTGACCTCCGCCCCTCGGGGGTGGCCACCAGGCATCGCCGGCCGACCCAGACGATGGCTCGTCGGATCTTCGAGGAGGGCCTGGCCGGCTTCGAATGGTGGTCGACGATCGAGGCGTTGTGGATCAACGCCACGCTCTTCGAGGACCGGGTGGCCGGTCGGCTCACCATCGTGGGCGAGCCCGAGCCGCTCACGCTCGACCACCCCGCGGTTCGCGAGGCGGCCGAGGCGGTGGGCGTCCTGCTGGCGTGAGGGCTACTCGCCCAGGAAGTAGTTCGCCACGAACCAGAGCACGACGATCACGATCAACAGGATGAAGCCGTACTTCGCGATCGCGTAGCCGGTCAGGCCACCGCCGCTCTCGGGCTCGGGGTCATGCGAGTGTTCGTGGTCGTAGGTCATCGTCGTTCCTCCTTCGGCCCCCGCTTGCTTACCCTCCGCCGGTGGGAGCCAAACGAACCAGGCTCAGGCGTCCTCGACCCAGTCGCGGGTCAGGTAGCACCAGAAGGCCAGGCCGGCATGGGGCCCGTACCGGCGGAACCGCCGGGCGATCCCCGCGTCGGAGACGGCCCGGCGAGACCCCCGGAGGCGCGTGTACGTCGGACGGGTCCACGAGTCCAGGATCAGCTTGCTGTACCGGCTCAGCGTGAGCATGACGTGGGCCGCCGCGTACGGCCCCAGGCCAGGCAGCGCCAGCAGCCGGTCCTCCACCTCCTGGTCCGGCAGGTCCGGGTCGCGGAGCCCCTCGAGGTCCACCTCGCCCTCGGCCACCGAGCGAGCCAGCGAGCGGAGGTACGGCCCCCGGTATCCGGCCCGGGCCACGTCGCGGTAGAACCGGTCGTCGGCCGCGGCCATCGCGGACGGGGTCGGGAAGGCCCGGCCGCGCCAGCCCGCTCCCGCTCCCGCCGCCGGCGCGCCGAGGTGCTCGACGAGCGCCGTCACCATCCT
>JBQGDK010000151.1:0-5202 GCA_052039025.1 Actinomycetota bacterium | reverse complement strand
CCGTCAGGTCGCCCCGAAGCCCCAGGGACCCCACCGACACATCCCGGCCGGCGCCGGCTCGGCTCACGCCATCAGGATGCCACGCTCGGGCCACCCGGCCCGGAGGCGTCGGGACCACCGGACCTGACCACCGGTGGCGGCAGGCCGGATGCTGGAGTCGGGCGCGGAGGTGATCGACGATGAGACGCATCGAGGTGCGGGACGTCATGACCGCGGACGTGGTGACCGCGCACGAGGACACGCGGCTCAAGGACCTGGCCCGCCTGATGCACGACCGCAACGTCAGCGGGATCCCGATCGTGGACGAGGCCGGCCGACTGAGAGGGATCGTGACGGAGGCTGATCTCCTTCGGCCGGACGAGGGGTGGGAGCCCCGGCCGGTGCACTGGGGATCGATGGCCTGGTACGTGGCGCCCCCGGCGGCGATGCGGGTGTGGGAACGGGTTCGGGATCTCCGGGCGCGGGACATCATGACCCGGAACGTGGTCAGCATCCGTCCTCAGGTCCCCGTGGCCGAGGCCGTTCGCACGCTCGTGCGCCAGGGGGTCAAGCGGCTCCCCGTGGTCGACGAGGGCGGCCGCGTCCTCGGGATCGTCAGCCGGCACGACCTCCTGACGCCGCTGGTCCGGGAGGATCGGGAGCTCCGCGCGGACGTGATGGGGATCGTCGCGGAGACGGCAGTGGTGAATCCTTCCCTGATCCGCGTCTCGGTCTCTGACGGGATCGTCACGCTCCAGGGACACGTCGAGCGGCGGAGCGACGGCTTGGTCCTGGCCCGACTGGTCGGGGGCGTGGATGGCGTGATCGCCGTCCAGGACCTGCTGACGTACGAACACGGCGACGGCCCGCCGGGCCGGGACCCCGACGCCCGACGCGCCGCCGAAGAGCGGGTGGAGGCTCAGGAACGGTCCCTGGGCCACCGGTGAGAGAGGAGCACAGATGAAGGTTCGATCGGTGTTCACGCCCCGTCTGATCCGGGCGGCGGCGGACGAGTCCCTGGTGGATGCGGCCTCCAGGATGGACTTCGAGGCGGTCGGCGCACTCCCGGTGTTCGACGGGAGCCGGCTGGTCGGCATCATCACGGAGCACGATCTCGTCCGAGCCGTGGCTGAGGGGGTGGACCCTTCCGGGGTGCCGGTGAGCGACTACATGACCGCCGAGCCGGCGACCACCTCGGTCGATGCCGAGCTGGCGGACGCCGCGGAGCGGATGCTCGAGCTCGGCACCCGGCACCTCCCGGTCGAGGATCGCGGAGAGGTCGTGGGGATGATCTCGGCCCGGGATCTGTTGATCCCGGAGGCCTGGGGCGAGCTCCTGAACAAGGGCTGAGGGAGCGCGACGTGGAGCCGGTGATCAGGGCGTGGGGCCTGTCGAAGCACTACGGCCGCACGGTCGCGGTCGATGGGCTCGACCTCGAGATCCCCGCCGGTACGGTGTTCGGATACCTGGGTCCCAACGGGGCCGGGAAGACCACCACGATCCGCGTGTTGATGGGCCTGCTGCGCCCGACCCGGGGACGGGCCGAGGTCTTCGGCCTGGATTCACGGCGGGGACGGGACGAGATCCACCGGCGCGTGGGCTACGTCCCGGGCGAGTTCGTGGCCTACCCCGACCTTGCCGCCGAGCAGTACCTGCGCTACCTGGCCGACCTTCGAGGGCGGGTCGAGTGGTCCGAGGTCGTCCTCCTGGCCAAGCGGCTGGATCTGGACCTTCGGGCCAGGATCGGCGCCATGTCCCATGGGAACCGACAGAAGGTCGGGCTGATCCAGGCGTTCATGCATCGGCCCGAGCTCCTCGTGCTCGACGAGCCGTCGATCGGGCTCGACCCGCTCATGCAGCGGGAGTTCGAGTCGATGGTCCGGGAGGCCCGCGACGCCGGTCGCACCGTCTTCCTCTCCTCGCACATCCTCCACGAGGTCGAGGAGCTCGCGGACACGATCGGGATCCTCCGTCGGGGTCGCCTGGTGGTCGTGGAGAGCGTTGAGGAGCTGAAGCGGAGGGCGCTCCGTCGCCTCGACATCTCGTTCGCCGGGCCGCGGCCCCTGGAAGAGCTTCGGCACGTGCCGGGCGTCCTCGACGTGCGCATGGATGACGACACCGCCCACGTGTCGGTGGAGGGCACGATGGAGCAGCTCCTACGGGTGGCCGCCCCGTACGGGATCCGCAACATCGTGACCCACGAGGTCGATCTCGAGGACGTCTTCCTCGGCTACTACCAGGAGGGGGTCTGATCGTGTTCCGGAGCGTGTTCCTGAAGAGCCTTCGGGACCAGTACCGGGGAGTGATCGGGTGGTCGATCGGCGTGGCCCTGCTGGTGCTGGTGATGGCGCTGATCTGGCCGTCGGTGCGCGACATGCCGGACATCGAGCGCCTCCTCGAGAACTACCCCGAGGCGATGCGAGAGCTGTTCAACGTCGAGGCGATCACCTCCGGGCCCGGGTTCCTGAACGCGGAGCTCTTCAGCATCATCCTCCCGGCGATGTTCGTCGTGTTCGGCATCGGGCGAGGGGCCCGGCTGGTGGCCGGTGAGGAGCAGGCCGGAACGCTGGAGGTCCTCCTCACGACGCCGGTCCCGCGGGTTCGGGTCCTGCTCGAGAAGGCCGCCGCTCTGGCAGCCTCGTTGGCGGCGCTCGGGATCGTCCTGTTCGCGGCCACGGTGACATCGTCGGCGCTGGTGGGGATGAACGTCCCGCTCGGCCAGGTCGCGGCCGGCTCTCTGGCGATGGTGCTCCTCGGGCTCGAGCACGGCTGGCTCGCCCTCGCCGTCGGCGCCGCCACCGGGCGGCGCGCGCTGTCGATCGCCGTGGCCGGTGCCGTGGCCGTGGGGGGCTACGTCCTCTACGTCATCGGCGCGCTCGTCGAGAGCCTCGAGCCGTGGCGGGTGGTGTCGCCGTTCCAGCAGGCCCTGGAGGGTGGCCCCATCGGGGGCGGGCTGGTGACCGGTTTCGCGTGGATGGCCGTGGTCGCCGCGGTCCTGCTGGCCGCCGGCCTGCCGGCGTTCCACCGGAGGGACGTGCCGGCCTAGGGTCAGCGCTCCGCGCCGAGTCGGCCCCGCGTCAGCAGGAGCATCAGGAGCACCGAGCCGGCCAGGAACGCCGTGACGATCGCGGCCTCGGCCCAGTTCCATCCGAACCCCAGCCAGGCGTCCTGGAGCAGGAGGATCGAGTGGCGGACCGGGGTGGCGTCCCCCACGGCTCGCATGCCCTCGGTGAGGACTTCCGGGGGCGGCCCCGCGCCGCCCAGGATCAACATGACGAACCAGAGCATCAGGCCGGCCCCCTGGGCCGCCCGGGCGGTCGGAAACACCGACCCCAGGAACACCCCGATCGCGGAGAACGACAGCGCGCTGAGGACGAACCCGGCCACGACCAGGGCGACGCCGGCAGGGGAGAGGATGTCGTAGCTGGCCGCGGCGACCGCGATCAGCAGCCCGCTGGCCAGGGCGGCCACGACGAGCGTCACCATCACCTGGGCGCCGATCACCGCCCACATCGGGACGGAGGATGCCCGGAAGCGCCGGAGGACCCCGCGTTCTCGGTACGCCGCCAGGTGGGCGGGGAGGCCCACGACGCCGAGGGAGGCGATCGCGAGCCCGATGTAGGCGGGGACGTAGTAGTCCATCGGCCCGACGCCCCGGTAGACGTCGGGATCCGGGGTGTTGCCGAACACCCCGCCGAGGACGAAGAGCAGGACCAGCGGGAGGCCCAGCGTCACCGCCACCGTGAGCGGCTCTCGCCTGAAGAGCTTCAGCTCGACCCACGTGGTCCGGGCCAGGGCTCGCATCTAGTCCTCGCCTCCCGTCAGCGTGAGGAAGACATCCTCGAGCGTGGACCGCTCCACCCGGAGGTCCTCGGGGCTCAGCCCCCGCTCCACCAGGGCCGCGGCGATGAGGGCGAGCACGGGCCCCTGACCGTCAACCTCGACCTGGTTGCCGCGGCGCCGGACGTGGGCGACGCCCTCGATGCGCTCGAGCCAGGAGTGGTTGTCGAGGTCGGCGGTGAAGCGCACCTTCAGCCGGCCGGCGTGTCGAGCGATCAGGCCCTGGGGCGTGTCGAGATCGACCACGCGTCCGTGGTCCACGATGGCCACCTTGTCGCACAGGGCCTCGGCCTCGTCCATCAGGTGGGTCACCAGGATCACGGTCGTGCCGCGTTCCCGGATCTCGTGGATCAGCTCCCAGGCGACCCGCCGGGCCGCGGGATCCAGGCCGGTGGTCATCTCGTCGAGGAACACGACCTCCGGCTCGTTGACCAGCGACAGGGCCACGAACAGCCGCTGCTGCTGCCCGCCGGACAGGCTCCCGAACGTGGCGTCGCGCTTCTCCGTGAGCCCCCACTGCTCCATCAGCGTGGGCCAGTGCGCGGCGCCCGGCGCGAGCGTCGTGAAGAGCTCGAGGGCTTCCCACACCTTGATCCGGTCTGGGAGCGCCGACTCCTGGAGCTGGCTCCCGATGCGCCGCCGGAGCTCGGCGGCCTGGTGGGCCGGGTCGAGCCCGAGGACGCGGATCGTCCCTCGATCGGCACGGCGGAGCCCCTGCACGCACTCGACGGTGGTGGTCTTGCCGGCCCCGTTGGGGCCGAGCAGGCCGAAGATCTCCCCCGCCTCGACCTCGAACGACACGTCCTGGACGGCGATGGTGTGTCCGTAGGCCTTCCCGAGGCCGTCGACGGAGATCACCGTGCCCACGAGGCGACCAGTCTCCCACGCCGGCGCGCCCCCCCGGTTTGCCTCCCGGCGCGCCGGGTACCTGAGCATCGGCGGAGACCGAAGGAGGACGGTGTGAACGAGGACCGGATCAACGAGCTGCTGTACCAGGCCCTGGAGACCGAGCTCGGGGGTGTTCAGGTCTACGAGAGCGCGGTGCGGTGCGCGGTGAACGACGACCTGAAGAAGGAGTGGCAGAAGTACCTCGATCAGACCCGGGACCACGTGCGGATCGTGACCGAGCTGGTCCAGGGGATGGGGCTCGACCCGAACGTCGAGACGCGGGGTCGACGGATCGTGCGGGACAAGGCGGCCGCGCTGGTCCGGTCCATGGAGGCGGCGCGGGCCGCCGGCGACGCTCCGGCCGCCCAGCTGGTCGCGGCGGAAGCGGTCGTCGACGCGGAGACCAAGGACCACCAGAACTGGGAGCTGATCGGGACGCTGGCCGAGAAGATGTCCGGCCGGGCCGCCACGCTGCTGAAGGAGGCCCACGGGCAG
>JBQGDK010000150.1:0-3693 GCA_052039025.1 Actinomycetota bacterium | reverse complement strand
AGGTAGCCCTCGTCGCGGAACCACTCCACGGCCACCGAGCCGTGGCGCTTCGACAGCGGCTGGCGGTCGTGGCCCACGATCAGCGGGAGGTGCGCGTACGCGGGGATCCGCTCCGCCCCCAGCGCCTCCAGGAGGAGGATCTGGCGCGGCGTCGAGGAGTGGAGGTCCTCCCCCCGGATCACGTGCGTCATCTCCATCTTCCCGTCGTCGACCGCCGCGGCCAGCAGGTAGGTCGGGAACCCGGTGCTCCGCATGATCACGAAGTCGTCGAGGTCGGCGGCGTGGAACGCGGCCTCGCCGCGGATCACGTCGTCGACCACGACATCATGTCCCGGCTGGCGGAACCGGACCGCCGCCGGCCGGCCCTCCGCCTCGAGCGCGGCCTTCTCCTCGTCCGGTCGCTCCAGGCACCGTCGGTCGTACCGCCACGGCTTCCCCCGGGCCAGCGCCGCCTTCCGCCGCTCCTGGAGCTCCTCGGGGGTGCACCAGCACCGGTACGCGTTGCCTTCGGCCATGAGCCGCTCGGTGGCTTCCCGGTACACCTCGAGCCGTTCGGTCTGCCGGTACGGCCCGAACGGGCCGCCGACCTCGGGCCCCTCGTCCCAGTCGATCCCGAGCCACCGGAGCGCGGCCTGAAGGCCGGCGACCGACTCGTCGGTGGAGCGGGTCTGGTCGGTGTCCTCCACGCGGAGCACGAACGTCCCCCCGTGGTGCCGGGCGAACAGCCAGTTGTACAGCGCGGTGCGGGCTCCGCCGACGTGGAGGAACCCCGTCGGCGCCGGGGCGAACCGGACCCGGACCGCCTCAGGCACCGGCCACGGGGTTGGCCAGCACGCCGATCCCCTCGATCTCGATCTCGACGGTGTCGCCGGGGCGCATCGGGCCGACACCCGGGGGCGTCCCGGTCAGCACCACGTCGCCGGGGAGGAGCGTGATCGATCGGGCGATGTGCGCGATCAGCCTCGCCGGGGGGAACACCAGCGACGAGGTCCTGCCGGACTGCCGCGGCTCGCCGTTCACGCGCGAGCTGACCTCGACGTCAGACGGATCCAGCTCGGTCTCGATCCACGGCCCCAGCGGACAGAAGCCGTCGGAGCCCTTGGCCCGCCCCCACTGGCCGTCGCTCTGCTGCCAGTCGCGGGCCGTGACGTCGTTCGCGCACGTGTAACCGAGGACGTACTTGGGGGCCTCCTCCTCCGAGACACCGCGGCACAACCGCCCGATCACCACGGCGAGCTCCGCCTCGGGGTCCACCCGTGAGGGGCCCTCCGGGATCGGGATGGGGTCACTCGGCCCGATCACCGACGTCGAGGGCTTGATGAACAGCATCGGGACGTCCGGCACCTCGTTCCCCATCTCGGCGGCGTGAGCCGGGTAGTTCCTGGCGATCGCCACGACCTTCGAGGGGATCACGGGGGCCAGGAGCCGGGCGTGTTCCACGTCGACCTCGGTCCCGGACGGCACGGGGTCCTCGAAGAACGTGCCCCGGAGCCCCCGGATGGTGCCGCCCTGGAGCACCCCGGTGGCGATCTCGTCGCCGAACCGGTACCGGACCAGCCTCACGCGAGCGTCAGTCGACCAGCTCGACCCAGCGCGCGTACTGCTCCAGGCCGCCCTTGACGGCGGAGAAGTACGTCTGCTGGATCTCCTTCGTCACGGGCCCGCGCGTGCCGGAGCCGATCGGCCGGTCGTCGACCTCGCGGATCGGGGTCACCTCGGCGGCGGTACCGGTGAGGAAGGCCTCGTCGGCCGTGTAGATGTCCGATCGGACGAACTTGCGCTCGATCACCTCGTACCCGAGGTCGCGGGCGATCGTGATCACCGAGCTGCGGGTGACCCCCATGAGGATCCCCGCCGACTCCGGCGGGGTGATCAGCGTGTTCTCCCGGATGATGAACAGGTTCTCGCCAGAGCCCTCGGCCAGCGTCCCCTCCGGGCTGAGCATCAGCGCGTCGTCGTACCCGCCCTTGATGGCCTCCACCTTCGCCAGCCCCGAGTTGATGTACTGGCCCGTGGCCTTCGCTCCGGTCGGGAGCACGTTCGGGTCGGGCCGACGCCACGAGGAGATGATGAGCCGGGCCCCGTTCTCCAGGCAGTCGTCGCCGAGATAGGTCCCCCAGGGCCACACCCCGATGGCCACGTTCACCGGGGCGTTCAAGGGGTTGAGGCCCATCTCGCCGTAGCCCCGATACACGATCGGACGGACGTAGCACGACTTCAGCCCACTGGCCGCGACCGTGTCCTTGGCGCCCTGGACCATCTCCTCCAGCGAGAAGGGGATGTCGATCATGTAGACCTGGGCCGAGCGAAACAGGCGCTTCATGTGGTCGGTGAGGCGGAACACGCCCGGACCCTTCGGGGTCTCGTACGCCCTGATGCCCTCGAACACGCCGCTCCCGTAGTGCAGGGCGTGGGTCAGGACGTGGACCGTGGCGTCCTCCCAGTCGACGAGCTTCCCGTCCATCCAGATCTTGTCGACAGGCTGGATCGGCATCCCTGCTCCTCCTCTGGGTGACTGGCTGCCCGTAAATGTACCCGAGCCCGCCCGGATTTGACCAAGCGCGGGGAACGGGGGCTGTTACGGGCTCGTTACAGCTGCCGGGCAGACTTCATCCCGACCGCGGCCACGATCCGGTCGAGGACCTCGGGCGGGATCGGGCTGTCGACCGTGAGGCACATCAGGGCCAGGCCGCCAGCCTCCTTGCGGCCCACCTCCATCGAGGCGACGTTGATCCCCACCTCGCCGAGGATCGTCCCTACGGTGCCGATCACCCCGGGGCGGTCCTCATACCGGAAGAACACCATGTGCTCCGAGGGCGCGATGTCGATGTCGAAGTCGTACACGCGCACGAGCCGTTCGGCGTTCCTCGGCCCCACCAGGGTCCCCCCCACCTCGACCTCCCCCGCCTCGGTGGTCGCCCGGACCAGGACCAGGTTCACGTAGTCCTGCGACTCCGGGCTCCGTCGCTCGGACACCTCGAGGCCCCGCTCCCGAGCGATCGTCGGGGCGTTGACGTAGGACACGGGCTCGTGGACCACGCCCGTCAGCGCGCCCTTCACCGCGGCCAGGGTCAACACCCGCGTGTCGGCCTCCGCGATCCGGCCCACGTACTCGACACCGAGCCGGCGCATCGGCGCCTCGGCCAGGCCGGTGAGGAGGCGGCCGAGCCGCTCCGCCAGCGGCAGGAACGGCCGGACCGCCTCGGTGACCTCGGCCGCGGCGACGTTGACCGCGTACGGCACGAACTCGCCCCGGAGCGCCAGGCGGACCATCTCAGCGATGGCCACGCCGGCCTTGTCCTGGGCCTCGCGGGTGGCCGCCCCGAGGTGAGGGGTGACGACGACGGTGGGCAGATCGAACAGCGGGTGCTTCGTGACCGGCTCCTCGGCGAACACGTCCAGGGCCGCGCCCGCGAGCTGTCCGCTCCGGAGCGCGTCGACCAGCGCAGCCTCGTCCACGATCCCGCCACGAGCGGTGTTCACGATCCGGGCACCCTCCTTCATCAGGCCCAGCTCCCGTTCCCCGATCAGGCCCTCGGTCTCCGCGGTCCGGGGGAGGTGGATCGTGACCACGTCGGCCTGCACGAGAAGCGCGCCGAGGTCGGGCATCAGCTCGATCGAGAGCTCCCGGGCCCGCTCGCGGGCCACGTACGGGTCGAACGCGATCAGCCGCATCCCGAACGCCAGGGCCCG
>JBQGDK010000149.1:0-4098 GCA_052039025.1 Actinomycetota bacterium | reverse complement strand
GAGAGCCCGAGCCGGGCGAGTCCCGCCGCCGCGAGCACCAGCGCGTCGAGGGCGCCCTCGGCCAGCCGCCGGAGCCGCGTGTCGACGTTGCCCCGGAGGTCGCGGACCGTCGCATCGGGGAAGGCGCGCAGCAGGAGGGCCCGCCGGCGGAGGCTGGACGTCCCCACCACCGGCCCCGCCGGAAGGTCCTCGGCCCCCGACACGAGCACGTCGTACGGGAGGCCTCGCTGGGGCACGGCCGCGACCTCGATGCCCGGGGGGTCCTCCGACGGCAGGTCTTTGGCCGAGTGGACGGCCAGGTCCACCTCGTCGCGGGCCAGGGCCTCGGTGATCTCCGCGACGAAGAGGCCCTTCGTGCCGGCCGGCGAGGATGCCGGCGAGGCGCCCCGATCCCCGGCCGTGACCATCGGGACGGTCTCGGTGTCGTGACCGCGCGCGCGGAGGAGCACGGCGACCTCCTCTGCCTGCGCCAGGGCGAGGCGCGACCCGCGGGTGCCGATCCGGAGGTGCATCCGCTCAGTCCCCGGGCGGCTCGAGCCCGAACAGCTCGGCCAGGGCGCGCGCGGAAGGGTCTTCGGCCCCCCGCCCCGCCAGGTCCTTCAGCCGCACCACGGGGTCGTGGAGGAGCCGGCGGACGATCCTCCGGCTGGCGGCCTCGACGGCCTCCCGCTCCCGCTCGGACAGCCGGCCGAGCCGTCGGGCCACTCGCTGGAGCTCGGCGGCGCGGACGGCCTCCCCCCGGGCGTGGAGGGCCTCGATCAGCGGCGCCAGCCGGGCGGTCCGACGGTCCAGGGCGTACCGACGGGCCTCCTCGAGCACCACGGCCCTGGCCGCGGCCACCTCGCCGTGCGGGTCGGCCGACGTGCCCCGGAGGGCCCGGCCGACGTCGTCGATGTCGGCCAGGCGGACGCCGGGCACCCGTCCGGCGTCCGCCTCGACGTCCCGCGGCACCGCCAGATCGAGGAGGAACCGGGGCCGGGCGTCCCCCCCGACCGACCGCCGGACCAGCTCGGCCGGGATCACCGGCGAGGTGGCCTGGGTCGACGACACCACGAGGTCGGCCTGGGCGAGCGCGGCGGGGAGCGCGTCGATCGTCCCGTGCGTGGCCCTCACCTTCCGGGCCACCCGCTCCGCCCGGGACGCCTGCCGGCTCAACACCGTGATCGGAGCCACCCCTCGCTCCGCCAGCACCCTGGCCGCCAACGCGCCCATCTCCCCGGCGCCGACCACCACGGCCGCAACGCCCCGCAGCCTGCCGAGGTGCCGTTCGGCCAGGGCCGCCCCGGCCTCGACGAACGCGGCCGGGCTGGCCCCCACGCCGGTCTCCTCACGGGCCCGCCGGCCGGCCCGGACCGCCCGCTGGAACAGGCGGCCGAGGTTCGGGCCGGGGGCACCCTCGGCCTGGGCCCGGCGATACGCCGCCCGCACCTGGGCCATGATCTGGGGCTCGCCGACGACCATCGAGTCGAGCCCGGCGACCACCGAGAACAGGTGCTCGGCGGCATCGTCCTCGTAGTGCGAGTACAGCGGCTCTGCGAACTCCTCGACGGGGACGTCGGTGGCCTCGGAGAGGAACCGCTTCAGATCCTGGAACCCATGGTGGTACAGGGGGACCTCCGCGTAGACCTCGACCCGGTTACACGTGGAGAGCACCACCGACTCCCGCACGGACTCCAGGGCCTCGAGACGCCGATAGGCCTTCGGCTCGGCCTCTTCGGGGATCGCCAGCCGCTCCAGGAGCTCGACCGGGGCTCGCCGGTAGGAGACGCCGAGGGCCAGGACGGGCACGACGTCCCCCTACCGGGCCGGCTCCGCGACCTCGGCTAGCTGGCGAGCCCGGCCCCGCTTCACGTCGGCCAGGACGGCCTTCCGCTGCTCGTAGAACCCGAGGATCTGGAGCTCGATGCCGAGATCGACCTTCCGCAGCGACACCTCGGCGGGGACGGCGATCACCGCCGGGGCGAAATTGAGGATCGACCTGATGCCCGCGGCGACCATCCGATCGGCGACCCCCTGGGCCGCCGCGGCCGGCGTGCAGATCACCCCGATGGCGACGCCGTGGGCCCGGACCAGGTCCCCCATCTCGTCCACGTGGCGGACCTCGACGCCGCCCACGACCTCGCCAACCCGGGCCGGGTCGGCGTCGATCAGCGCCACCACCCGGAAGCCGCGCTCGGCGAACCCCCGATAGTCGGCCAGGGCCCGCCCCAGGTTCCCCACCCCGGCGATCAGCACGGGCCAGTCCTGAGTCAGCCCGAGCTCACGGCGGACCTGATGGATCAGGTACGCCACGTCGTAGCCCACCCCCCTGGTGCCGTACGAGCCGAGGTAGGAGAGGTCCTTCCGAACCTTGGCCGAATTGACCCCCGCGGCCTCGGCCAGCCCCTCCGAGGACGTGGTGGCCCGGGCCGCCTCCGCCATCTCGACGAGGGCCCGGAGGTAGAGCGGGAGGCGGCCCACGGTGGCCTCCGGGATCGGTCGGGACCTCACCGCGGCGACTTCGTGAACATGAGAATCCAGATTGTATCGCCCCGGCCGGGGGATTCTCAATCGCTCAAGCTTCGGCGACGGCGGCCCGGAACGTGTCCGCATCGACCTGGAGCTCGAACGCTTCCTCGCCGTCGATGAGCACCACGGGCACCCGCAGTCCGTACACCCGCTCGAGGTCGTCCCGGTCGTCGACGAACACCTCCTCGTACTCGAACGGCACGGCCGCCCGCACGGCCAGGATCGTCTCCCGGGCCTCGTCGCACAGCCCGCACGTCGTCCGGGAGAACATCGTGATCCGTCTCACGCCCCGTCTCCGACGGACGCCTCGAGGTGCCGCAGCGTGAGGCCCTCCTTCCGTCCTCTCGCGTCGAGGTACAGGAGGACGATCACCACGTTCACCAACGGACCGACGACCGTCACGGTGAGCGCCGACACCGCGCTCACCACGACCAGGACGAGGCGCACCATCGACCCGGTCGGCTCCCCGAACAGCGTCGCGGTGAGCGTCACGGTGACCGCGACCACGAGGACCCCGAACAGGATCACCAGCGACAGCGCCAGCCCACCCAGGACCTTCCCCGACATCCCTCGGACGAGCCCCCAGGAGCGGCGGAGGGCGTCGAAGCCCCGGTGGCCCTCCATCATGACGACGGGCACCGCGAACACCAGCCGGACGGCCAGGAAGATCCCGGCGAGCAGCCCCAGCGTGAGGAGGCCGACGGCCGGCCCGACGCCGGGGGTGGACCCGCCCGCGCTCCTGATCACCACGATCCCCGGGATCACCGGCGCGCTCGCCGCCAGGGCGGCCAGGAGCGACGCCCATACCACGGAGGGGCCCCGCCGAACGGCTCGGCGGTACGCGGACCGGACCGCCGCGGGGCGACCGAGCAGGATCCCCACCACCGCGGTCACGATGGCTCCGGTCAGCAGCGGCACCACGAACGCATACAGCACGACGTTGTTGAGGACATCGACCCACAGCGGGATCCTGGGCCCGACGACGGTCTCCGGGCCGATCCGCGTCGGGATGAACCGGACCGTCGCCAGGGTCAGGCCGAGCGACAGCGCCGAGTAGGGGAGCACCACGATCCCGGAGATCAGGGCCAGGACCCGAAGGTTGCGGCCGTACGTCGTGAAGGCGACGCTCATGAGCCGCCCGAGGCCGAGCGGCGGGATGGCCCCGGGGTCGGTCGCCTCGATGGCACGGAATGCCTCCCACGCCTCCACCCATCCCTCCGGGCTCAGCGGGAACTCACGGATCGGCGGGCCGCCCACCGACGGATCCCAGATCGCGTAGCGAGCGGCGGTGCGGCCGAGCACGGAACGCTCTCCACGGTAGTCGATCGCCGAGACATCGCTGAGCGGCCGCACGCTCAGGACCGAAGGGCCTGGAAGGCGGCCCAGGCCTCCGGCCAGGCGGCCGGATGGAGCGGGAACGTCCGGATGGGGGTCCCGCCGGCGCGGAGTTCCCAGATCGCGTAGGCGTCGGCCGTCCGGCCCAGGCCGAATCCACCGCCCGTGTAGTCGATCGCCATGACCCCGACGAGGGGGGCCGGACCCTCCCCGGGCCCCGGGTCAGCGGGCGGCCCCACGGCGGCCGGCCCGGGC
>JBQGDK010000148.1:0-9930 GCA_052039025.1 Actinomycetota bacterium | reverse complement strand
CGGCCTGGTCGTGGCCGAGGAGCGCCCGTACCGGCATCCCGTCGGCCACTGCTACCGGTGCGGGAGCGAGATCGAGCCGTGGCTCTCGGGGAAGCAGTGGTTCGTGGCGGTGGAGCGGCTCACAGGCCCGGCGATGGAGGCCGCCCTCGACGGGCGGATCACGTTCTTCCCCGGGCGGTGGCTGGGGCCGTACACCACCTGGCTCGCCAACCTTCGGGACTGGAACATCTCCCGTCAGCTGTGGTGGGGACATCGCGTGCCCGTGTGGTACTGCGCGAACGGCCACGAGTTCGCCTCGATCGAAGACCCGAACGCGTGCCGCGAATGCGGCTCGCCCGACATCGAGCAGGACCCCGACGTCCTCGACACGTGGTTCTCCTCGCAGCTGTGGCCGTTCTCCACGCTCGGCTGGCCGGGCGAGACCGAGGAACTCCGGTACTTCTACCCGACCTCGGTGCTCGTGACCGGGTACGAGATCCTGTACCTGTGGGTGGCCCGGATGATCATGTCGGGCCTCTCCTTCGTCGACGACGTGCCCTTCCGGCACGTCCTGATCCACGGCCTCGTCCGCGACGAGCAGAACCGCAAGATGTCGAAGTCGCTCGGCAACGTGATCGACCCGCTCGACGTGATCGAGCGCCACGGGGCCGACGCCCTTCGGTTCGCCCTGGCTCGGCTGGCCAGCCCGGAGCAGCAGAACATCCCGTTCGGGATGCGGGAAGCAGAGGCCGGACGGAACTTCGCCAACAAGATCTGGAACGCGGCCCGGCTGGTCTTCGGAGCGGCGGACCTGGACGGCCCGCCGATCCTTCCGCCGGAGGACGCCAGGACCCCGGTGGAGCGCTGGCTCCTCTCACGGCACGAGGCCTGCCGCGAGGAGGTCGACCGTGCCATGGAGGAGTACCGCTTCGCCGACGTCGCCCAGACCCTCCACCGGTTCCTGTGGTCCGAGTACTGCGACTGGGGGCTGGAGATGGAGAAGCCCCGTCTGTACGAGGGGGGGCCGGAGGAACGGGGCGCCGCCGCCTCGGTGCTGGCGTGGGTCCTGGAGCGAACGCTCCGCCTGCTCCACCCGATCATGCCGTTCGTCACCGAAGAGCTGTGGCAGCGGTTCGGCGTCGGAGACTCGATCATGGTGGCGGCGTGGCCGGATCCCCACCCCGAGCACCGCGACGAGGATGCGGAAGCGCGGCTCGACTTCGCCGAGGACCTCGTGAACGCGGTGCGGTCGTTCCGGAGCGGCCACGGCCTGGCGCCGGGCACCGCGCTGGCGGTGCGGGTCCGGGCCGGGGCGGCCCAGCGAGACACGCTGAGCGAGCTCGACGAGGAGATCCGCCGGCTGGCCCGGTTGGAGCGGCTGGAGGTCGCCGGTGGCACCGGCGACCCGGCCGGCCACGCACGGCTCGTGGTGCGGGGGGCCGAGGTGCTGATCCCGCTGGCAGGCGTGCTCGATCCCGCCGCCGAGTGCGAGCGGCTCCGGGGCCGCCTCCGCGGGATCGCCGAGCAGGCGGAGCGCTCGGCCCGGAAGCTCGACACCGCGGGCTTCGTGTCGAAGGCTGCCCCGGAGGTCGTGGAGAAGGAGCGGGGGAAGCTCGCGGCGCTCGAGGAGGAGCGAGCGGTCCTGGAGGCCCAGCTGGCCGAGCTGGGCTGCTGAGCGGGTGCGGTTCCCGGAAGCCGTCGCGGACCTCGACGCCCGGCAGCCGTCGAGGATGGTCCCCGACCTCGACCGGATCCGGGCGCTCGTGGATCTCCTCAACCATCCGGAGCGCACGTTCCCCGGGGTCCACGTGACCGGCACGAACGGCAAGACGACCACGGCGCGGCTGATCGGGCGGATCCTGTGCGCCCACGGGCTCGCCGCCGGCGTGTACACCTCGCCGCACCTGCACTCGGTGACCGAGCGTCTGGCGCTGTGCGACCAGGACGTCACCGAGGAGGAGTTCGCGGAGACGTACGCCCACCTCGAGCCCTACCTCCGCGAGGTCGACGCCCGCGGGCTCGGGGGCGAGCGGGTCACCTACTTCGAGGCCCTCTCGGCGCTGGCGTTCCTGTGGTTCGCCGACAAGCCCGTCGATACGGGCGTGTTCGAGG
Organism: Actinomycetota bacterium; assembly: GCA_052039025.1. GTDB lineage: Bacteria > Actinomycetota > UBA4738 > UBA4738 > CALAEC01 > CALAEC01. Next base: position 7,839 of record JBQGDK010000148.1, on the reverse strand, counting down.
TCGGGATGGGTGGGGCGTGGGACGCCACGAACGTGATCGAGGCGAGGGTGGCGGTGTTCTGCTCGATCGACCTCGACCACGCCGAGCTCGGCTCGACCATCGCGGAGGTGGCCGAGGAGAAAGCCGGGATCATCAAGCCGGAGGCTGTCGCGGTCGTGCAGGACCCGGACCCGGAGGCGCTCCCGGTGCTCGAAGCGCGCGCCGTCGAGGTGGGGGCGTCGATCCTCCTCCGCGAACGGGAGTTCCGGCTGGTCGATCGCCGCCCGGCGGTGGGCGGCCAGCAGCTCGAGGTGGTCGGAACCCGCGCCGAGTACGTGGATCTGGGGCTCCCGCTCCACGGCGCCCACCAGGCCCTGAACGCCGCGACCGCGATCGTGGCGGCCGAGACCTTCCTGGGCGCCGCGCTGAACGAGGACGCCCTCGGCCAGGCCCTGGCCGGCGCGACCTCGCCGGGGCGTCTCGAGGTCGTGGATCGCCACCCGCTCGTGGTCCTCGACGGCGCCCACAACCCCGACGCTGCCAGGGCCCTCGCCGCGGCGCTGGGCGAGGCGTTCGTGTGGCGCCGCCTCCACCTCGTGATCGGGGTGCTGAAAACGAAGGACGCGGCCGGCATCCTGGAGCCGCTGGCCCCTCGGGTCTCGACCGCCCACGCGACCCCCAACTCGAACCCGAGGACGCTGCCGGCCGGGGCCATGGCCGCGGCGTGCCGGGCCGCAGGGATCGGGGACGTCGCCGAGCATGCCTCGGTGGAAGCCGCGCTCGAAGCGGCCCGGGCGCGGTCCGGGAAGGACGACCTCATCCTGGTGACGGGCTCTCTGTACACTGTCGCGGACGCGCGCCCCGGAAGGAGCCCATGAGCGACAAAGCCACGCTGGTGATCGTGAAGCCCGATGCGGTCCGCCGTGGACTCATAGGGGAGATCCTTGGCCGGATCGAGCGGAAGGGCCTCCGGATCGAGGCCTTGCGCCTCCAGCGGATCGACCGCGACCTCGCGGAGCGGCACTACGATGAGCACCGGGACAAGGCGTTCTTCGGGGAGCTCGTCGACTTCATCACGAGCGGCGACGTCGTGGTGGCTCAGGTGGCGGGGGAGCAGGCCGTGTCGGTGGTCAGGACGCTGATGGGCCCGACCGACCCCGCCGAGGCCCCGCCGGGCACGATCCGCGGCGACTACGGGGTCGTGATCACCGAGAACCTCGTCCACGGCTCGGACTCACCGGAGTCGGCCAAGCGCGAGCTGGATCTGTTCTTCGGCTGATCGCCCCTACGGCGCCGGCTCCAGCACCTCGACCACGTGGTTCCACGAGCCCCGGTTCTGCCAGGGGATCCCCGGGACGCTGAGCCCCCCGAACTCCTGGAACACCAGGTTCTCCGCCGGCGTCCGCCACCGCTTCGGGTTCGGCGACGGCTGACCCTTCCGGGCCGTCTTCAGCGCGGCCCGGAGCGCGGCCACGACCTGATCCGAGCAGGACTCGTTCCGCCCCTTCGTCCGCCGATCGTCGCAGTAGTCGAGGGCATACCCCTTCCGGCGCCCGAGCAGGTCGTGGACGTACGAGGTCCAGTCGAAGAAGAAGCTGGACCCGCCGGTCGGTGAGTAATCGGTGATCGGTGCCCGGTCCTCGACCAGCCGGAACGTCCGCCGGCCGATGTCGTCGTCGAAGATGCGATGCACGAGGGCGTCGAACCAGGCGTCGAAGATCGCCAGGGCCGCGCCTCGGTCCATCAGCCCGTCTCGGTCGAGGTTCTCGCGGTGGGCCCCGCGCTTCACCCACGCCTGGACGATCCTCGCCGCACCCTTCAGGTCTGGCTCGCCGGAGCGCCGTGCCGCCCGAACCATCCGCCTCCCGAGCGTGTAGCCGCGGAGATCCTTGGTGGCCCCGTCGGCAATGACCTGCACGAGCTCGGCCATCGAGATCTTCCCGCCCTTGCGGGTCAGCCGGGCCAGCCGATCGCTCAGCAGCTCGACCCGGTGCACCGATCGCCACTTGAAGGTGTCCATCGAGGCCCAGCCGTGGGACGGTTTGCTGTTCCAGTTCGCCAGCCACCCCTGGCCGGGGTCGACCACCTGCGGCTGCCCTGCGAACGGGAACCGGCCCTGCCACTCCCACTCGCCGGTGCCCCAGGACGGGAGCACCGGCGACACGCCGGTGGACCGGACCGGGTACGCGCCGACGTGGAAGTACGCGATGTGGTCGGCGTTCGCGTAAAGGGCGTTGAACGACATCGTGAAGCCCTCGGCGGCGGCCGCGAACTCCTCCACGGTGTCGGCGTCGACGTTCCAGGCGTACACGGCCGGGACCGAGTCGAGCTCGATCCCCCAGAAGAACCGCTCCCGCACCAGCGCCACGGGGTCGCCCTTCACGGTCCCGCGAGCGAACACCGGACCGTGACGCGTCCGGAACACCGTGAGCTCCACCGGCGCCCCGCCATTCACCGGGATCGTCTCGGTCCGCTGGGCCATCGGCTCGCAGGCCCCGTTGAAGAGCGTTCCGGTCGACTCCATCGTGGCCGGGCCGCCCCCCGGATCGCACAGCCGCTCCACGCGCACGTCCACGGCGTCGGAGGCGCCGGTCGTGAGCGTCCAGGCCCAGTCGGTGCCTCGCCCGAGCGGCGGGAGCAGGGAGGCCCCTGGGATCGCCGGCCCTCGGTAGTGGATGTCCTCCGAGGGAACATGGACGTCGATCTCCATGAAGAACGAGGGCACCGAGTACCCGACCTGCGGCCCCCCGAGCAGGAGCGGGTTCGCCGTCTCGGACCTGGCCGCCCCGACCACCACGGCGTTCGAGGCCGGCGTGGTGAGCCCCAGCCGTTCGTACAGCCGGGCCATGGCCCGGTCCTCGCGGCCCTGCCGGGCCAGGAGGCCCGGCGCGTTGTCGGGGATCGCCACCGCGGCTCGCTTGCTCTTCCCGAGGCCCTGGGACGGCCACACGCCGTCGGCCTTCGGCACGGTCGGGGTGGCCCGCCGGTCGTTCCTGGACAGGAGGTCCTCGAACACCCGCCCGCCGGTCTTCTTGCCCAGACGCCTCCGGAGGTGCTGGTAGAGGGCGGCGTTGTGGAGCTCGGCGCCGCCAGTCTCCCCGAGGGCGCGCAGCTGGAGGATGGCGATGAACGCGGTGTCGACCGGCTCCCAGTCCTCGGTCGGCCAGGCGTTGCCGGTGGCCGCGTACTCGACCGGCGGGTCGACCAGGAGGTCGTTGTGGATCACCTCGTTCACGCCCAGCGCGTACTGCTCGAACGCGTCAACGATGTCCTGACCCACCTGGCCGAACCGCGTCGGGAACGCGTCGATCATCGCCTGGACCTCGGCCTCGGTGTAGCCCTCGCGCCGGGTGACCACGTCCGACTCGAGGAAGCCCGGGCCGAGGAACTCCGCGCCCCGGCCCGAGGCGACGTGGCGGAACACGTCCATCTCGAACATCCGGTCCAGCGCGGTGACGTAGCCGACCGCGAAGGCCGCATCGTCGTAGTCGCCGGTGACGTAGATGTGAGGGATCCCCAGCGCGTCCCGGTAGACGTCGAAGTCGGGGAACGCCTCGGGGACCTGGGTGAAGGGCGGCTCCGGCTGGAAGCCGAACCCGTGGAAGTACGTGGACAGCTCCTCGTCGGTGATCGACGGGTCGTCCGGCAGGGCCGCGTACCGGTCGAGCTGATCGTCGACGTGGGGCCCGCCCCCGGAGAAGATCTCCGATGTCAGGAGGCTCCCATCCTGACCCGGGGGGAGCAGGGCGAAGGCCCGCATCGGGTCCGCCACGGCCGGCGGGTTGGCGGCCGCCGGGGGAGCAGGCAGCGCGAGACAGAGCAGGAGGACGGCGGCGGGCGCCGCCGGTCGACGGATCCTCATCGGGCCCTCCCGGGGTCGCGGTCGACCTGGAAGCGTAGCAGGTGAGGTTACCGACGGGTAGCCGGACGACCTAGGCGCGCCGAAGCGCCAGGACGGCGTTCTGGCCGCCGAACCCGAACGCGTTCGACAGGGCCAGCCCGACCTCCTGCCGACGGGCCTCGTTCGGGACGTAGTCGAGGTCGCACTCGGGGTCGGGGGTCTCGTAGTTGATGGTCGGCGGGATGACCCCTTCGTGGACGGCCAGGGCGGCCACGGCGGCCTCGGCTGCGCCGGCGGCCCCGACCATGTGGCCGGTCATCGACTTCGTGGAGGAGATCGGCACGTTGTGGGCGTGGTCGCCGAGGGCCTTCTTGATGGCCCGGGTCTCCGCGGCGTCGTTCAGCTGCGTCGAGGTCCCGTGCGCGTTGATGTAGTCGACGGCCTCGGCGTCCTCGCCAGCGTCGGTCAGGGCCATCTGCATGGCGATCACGGCCCCGGCGCCCTGCGGCTCGGGCTGGGTGATGTGGAAGGCGTCGGCCGACGTCCCGTAGCCGGCCAGCTCGGCGTAGATCGTGGCCCCCCGGGCTCGGGCTCGCTCCTCCTCCTCGAGGATCAGGATCCCGGCGGCCTCGGCCATCACGAACCCGTCGCGGTCGGCGTCGAACGGGCGGGAGGCCCGGGAGGGATCTGGGTTGCGGGACAGCGCCTGCATCTGGGCGAACGCCGCCAGGGACAGCGGCGTGATGGCGGCCTCGGTCCCCCCGGCGACGGCGAGGTCGGCCATGCCGTGCTTGATGTACCGGTACGCCTCCCCGATGCCGTGGGCCCCGGCCGCGCACGCGGTGGTGATGCACGCGTTCGGGCCGGTGAAGCCGAGCTCCATGGCGATCTGGCCGGTGGCGGCGTTCGGCATCATGGCCGGCACCGTGAACGCCGACACCCGGTCGGGGCCGCGCGTGGCCAGGACCCGGATCTGCTCCTCCATGTACCGGAGCCCGCCCACGCCGGTCGACACCACCACGGCGGCCCGCTGGGGGTCGACCTGCGGCGAGCCGGCGTCCTCCCAGCCCAGCCGGGCCGCGGCCACCGCGAGGTGGACCACCCGATCGGTCCGCCGGGCGGCCTTCCGGTCCATCCATGCGGTCGGGTCGAAGTCCTTCACCTCGCCGCCGATCCGAACCGGGAACTCGGAGGCGTCGAACAACGTCACCTCGCCGATGCCGGACCGCCCCGACACCAGCGCGTCCCAGAACTCGTCCCGGCCCACGCCCACCGGGGTGACCGGCCCGATCCCCGTGACGACGACCCTGCGGGTCACGCTACGCGCTCACCCCCAGCTTCCCGGCGGCGAGGTCGACGGCCTGCCCCACGGTCTTCACGCCCTCCATCTCCTCCTCGGGGATGTCGATGCCGAGCGCCTCCTCCAGCGCCAGCACCACCTCGACGAGGTCGAGGGAGTCGGCGTCGAGGTCCTCCTCGAAGCGGGCCTGCGGCGTGATCTCCGACTCGTCCCGGGCCAGCTGTTCGGCCAGCACCTTCCGGACCTTCTCCTCGATCTCCTGCTTGGTCATCCGCTCCTCCCGTTCTCCTATGCCGTGAGGCCGCCGTCCACGGCCAGCACGGCACCGTTCACGTACGAGGCCTCGTCCGAGGCCAGGAACCTGATCGCCGCGGCGATCTCCCCGGCCGTGCCCACCCGGCCGGCGGGGATCCCCGCGTCCAGGGCCCGGCGGGCCTTCTCCGGGAGCCCCGAGGTCATCTCTGTCTCCACGAACCCGGGGCACAGGACGTTGGCGGTGATCCCACGGGCCGCGTACTCCTTCGCCAGGGACCGCGTCATGCCGATCAGTCCGGACTTCGAGGCTCCGTACACGCTCTGCCCGGCGTTGCCCCGGAGGGCGATCGCCGAGGACACCGCCACGATCCGGCCCCACCGAGCCTTCATCATGTGCGGGAGCGTGGCCCGGATGCACGTGAACGCTCCGGTCAGGTTCACCGCCAGCATCCGGTCCCAGTCCTCGAGGTCGTACCGCACCGCCAGCCCGTCCTTGTTCATCCCCGCGTTGGCCACCAGGACCACCGGCGGGCCCAGCTCGTCCGTCACGGCCCGGACCATCGCCCGGACGGCCTCCGCGTCGGCGACGTTCGCGCCGAACGCGGCGGCGGTCCCGCCGCCCTCCTCGATCAGGCGGACCGTCTCCTTCGCGCCGGCGTCGTCGGTGCCGTAGGCGCACGCCACCGCGCGGCCGTCGCCGGCCAGGGCCACCGCCGCCGCCCGGCCGATCCCCTTCGACGCCCCCGTCACCAGGGCCACCGGGGCGGTCACGACGGCGCCTCCGCGGTCCACCGGATCAGGTTGGCCCCCCAGGCCAACCCCGCACCGAACGCCGCGGTCAGCACGACGTCGCCGGGCCGGAGCACGCCACGCCGCCAGGCGTGGTCGAGGGCGATCGGGACCGAGGCCGCGGAGGTGTTCCCGACCTCCTCGAGATCGACGAAGACCCGCTCGCGAGGGAAGTGCAGCCGGTCGGCCACGGCCCGGATGATCCGGGCGTTGGCCTGGTGGGGGACCATCAGCGTGACGTCGTCGGCCGATAGCCCCGACTTCTCGAGCAGCCGCCTGGCCGCGTCGGCCATGCCGACCACGGCGCGCTTGAACACCTCCCGGCCGTCCTTCATCCGGATCAGATTCTCGCGCGTGCCCCGCTCGTCCACGTTCGCGGGCTTCCGGGACCCGCCCGAGGGGATCTCCAGGAGCCCGGCGTGGCGGCCGTCGCTCTCCAGGATCGAGCCGATCAGGCCGGGCTCCTCGCCGGGCACCAGCACCGCGGCCCCGGCGCCGTCGCCGAACAGCACGCACGTGGTCCGGTCGGTGAAATCGAGGAACCGGGACAGGACCTCGGTCCCGATCACGAGCACCGTCTCCGCCCGACCGACGCCGATCTGCGCGGCGCCGAGGTCAACGCCGTAGATGAAACCGGCGCAGGCGGCCTGGACGTCGAGCGCGCCGCCGGAGAGGCCCAGCCGGTCCTGGACGAACGCCGCCGTCGAGGGCATCGGCTGGTCGCCGCTGATCGTGGCCACGATCGTGAGGTCGACGGCCGATGCGCTCACGCCGGCGGCCCGGAGCGCGCTCGAGGCGGCGTCGGAGGCCAGGGTCGAGGCGGTCACGCCCTCCTCGGCGAACCGCCGGGCCCGGATCCCCGTGCGGTCCCGGATCCACTCGTCGGAGGTGTCGACGAGCTCGGACAGCTCGTCGTTCGTCACCAGGCGCTCGGGCAGGGCGGAGCCCACCGCCGCGATGCGCGCCGACGTCACGACGTCGGCTCGGCCTCGGGCTCGATCGCCATCACTGGCTGGCCGGTCACCAGCGGCTCCCCGTCCAGCGCCAGGACCGAGGAGACGCGCCCGCCCACCGGCGAGACGATGTCGATCTCGCGGCCGCCCTGCACGAGCCGGGCCACGGGCTGGCCGCGCTCCACGAGCTCGCGTCCGTCGGCGAACCGACGCGGGGGGAGGAGACGGACCCGGCCGGAGGCGGGGGCCACCAGGACCCTGAGCCACACGGGCCGGTGCCCGGCCGTGGGTTCCACGGTCCTCATCGGGCCCTGGCTCCCACGTCCTCGGCCAGCGCCCGGGCCTCGGCCGGCATGCCGACGGAGACCGCGCGGACGCCCGGAGCGCACCGTTTGGCCAGCTTGGCCAGGACCTCGCCCGGGCCGGCCTCGACGAACAGATCCACGCCGGCCTCGGCCATGGCCCGGATCGACCGCTCCCACTTCACGGGCGAGACCAGGTGACGGGACAGGAGGTCTCGGAGCGCCGAGGGTTGGCTGGTGGGCCGGCCGCTGGCGTTGGGGACCACCGGGAACCGGGGGGCTCGGAACGCGAGCCGGGCCACGGCGGTCCGGACCCGGTCGAGGGCCGGCTGCATGAGCGGGGAGTGGAACGCCCCCGCCACGTTGAGCCGGACGACCCGGGCCTTCCGGCTCCGGGCCAGGTCCTCGGCCCGCTCCACC
>JBQGDK010000147.1:0-2043 GCA_052039025.1 Actinomycetota bacterium | reverse complement strand
ATCGACATGGGCGTGTACCCGTTCGTGGTCCCCCTCCGGCCGGTCCCGGGGAGCCTGATGGAGGACGTGATGCCGCCCGAGCCCGACTACGTCGAGACGATCTACCGGCAGGTGGCGCCGTACCTGGCCACCCGGGGCCTGGGCTCCTGGGAGGTCCACGCCGGGTGCGCCCGGTGCCAGGCCTGCTCGGCGATGTCGGCGTTCGAACGCGACGAAGATGGCTCGGGTCGCCGTTATCTCCCCATTCTCGGCGCCGGCTGAGGTCGAACGGGCCCTGGCCGGCGGGCACGAGGTCGCGTGCCTGGCCGCGGCCACCCCCGACGAGGTGGCCATCCACCACGAGATCCGCCGGCGGGTGTTCGTGGAGGAGCAGGGGTTCTTCCAGGGATCGGACCACGACGACAACGACGACGACCCGGCCACGATCAAGGTCCTCGGCCTGTACGGGCCCGTGGCCGGCGGCGCGGTGCGGCTGTACCCGCTCGGCGACGAGGGGGAGTGGAAGGGGGACCGGCTGGCGGTCCTGCCCGAGTTCCGGAAGCAGGGACTGGGCGGGCCGCTGGTCCGGTTCGCGGTGCGGACCGCCGGCGAGCTCGGGGGCCGGCGGATGATCGCCCACATCCAGCCGCCCAACGTCCGGTTCTTCGAGCGGCTCGGATGGGAGCGGGTCGGCGAGCCGATCGACTACGTCGGACGCCCCCACCAGCTGATGGCCATCCCCCTCGGCCCGGCCGCGTAACGCGCCGGCCGGACATACCGGCGTTCTCGGAGGATCTGCTTGCTCTGGACTTTCCTATGGTCAACGGCTTCTCTACTATCCTCAGCAGAGCGAGGAAAGGAGGGGTCCGATGCCCCCGATCGCAGTGGTCTTCTTCCTCACCGGCATCGCCGTCTGGGCGAACGCCCTGTACTTCCTGGGGGTCGGCTCGGAACCGGGGGAGGGAGGCTCCGACCCGGTCCGAGCGGTGGGCTGGATCACCCTGGTGGCCGGACTGTCGAACTTCGTGCAGATCCTGCTGATCGGCAGCGGGGAGAGCCATCTCCTGGGCGGCCTGGTGGTCTTCTACGCCGCGTTCTTCACGCTGCTGGGCATCGTCGAGATCGCCGGCCTCGACCTCCGGGTGGTTGGGAACGTGGCCGTGGCAGTGGCCATCATCCCCCTCTTCTACTGGGAGTTCCTGTCCGGGAGCTGGATGCTCCAGTCGATCCTGGTCGTGTGGGCCATCGTGTTCCTGGCCATCACCGCCACCACCTACGGGCGGCTCAGCGGGAGGATCCTGGGCGTCCTCCTCCTCGGCACCGCGGCGTACACGTTCTGGCTGCCGGCGATCCTGCTGGCGCTGGGCGAGCCGATCCCATAGGCGCGTTTCCGGTCACCCGGCTCCCCGGAGCCGGGTGACCCCTTCTCCGGCCACGTCGAGGAGGTCGGCCACCTGATCGCCGAGCCGGGCCCGGAGCACGCCGGTCCCGTCGACCTCCCCGATCACCTCGCAGGCCAGGCCGCGGTCGAGGAACGGCTGCCGGACGTCCTCGGCGCGCTCGGGGGCGGCGGTGAGCAGGAACGCGAAGTTGGGGAACGCCGAGAGCCAGTCGGGGAGGGTGACGCCGTCGGGTGTGGGGACGGCGCCGAGGTCGACGGTAGCGCCCGACCGTGTCGGCTCGAGCAGCATGGCCACCGAGCCGAGGAGCCCGGCCATGCTGACGTCCTTGGCCGAGACGGCCGCGCCGCCGGCCTCGGCCAGCCGGGGGAGGGTCTCGAGGTCGGCCCGAAGCTCCGGCCCCCGAGCCTCCACGGAGGAGAACGCCAGGCCCTCCTGGCGAAGCTCGCCCTCGAGGCAGGCGGCCAGGAGGAGGGCCTGTCCGGGCGCCACCGCGGTGGCCGGGAGGAGCGCGATGGCCCGACCGAGGATGAACGCCGAGAGCGAGGGCGGGCCGTCCCGGACCGTGAGGTGGCCTCCGACGATGGGGACGCCGTAGAGGTCCGAGCCGCGCCGGAGCCCGTCGAGGATGGCGCGGGCCACGGGTTCGGGGGCGACGATCGTG
>JBQGDK010000146.1:0-1520 GCA_052039025.1 Actinomycetota bacterium | reverse complement strand
TTGCCGTCCTCGAGCCAGGACGCCCACCACTCCACCGCGGCCCGTGTTCCGGAGACGACCGGCTCGCCGAACCTGCACTCGACGTCCCGCTCCTCCGCGAAGGTCTCGGTCAGGTAGCGGCGAACGCCGGCGAGGCCCGCCCCGGCCGCACGGAACGCCAGGGCCCGGTACGTCGCCGCTTCCCCGTACAGCGAGGCGATCGGCTCCGGATCACGAGCCGGCCAGGCCCGGGTCCACACATCGACCCACCGGCGTGCCGCGGCGCCGACATCATGCATCGGGGCCCTCGACGTTGATCACGGGGACGCCGCTCCCCATGCGGAACACGACCACGACCGACTCGCTGCCGTCCGGGTTCGACTCCCGGTGCACGATCCGTCTTGGGATCTTCGCGAAGTCACCGGCACGGACGTCCGCGACCTGCCGCCCACCGTGCCCGTGCTCGACCCGGACCCGGCCGGCGATGCAGTAGAAGAAGGTCTCGTACTCGCCGTGGTGGTGCCAGCCGGACACCCGGCCGGGCTCGGTACGGGCCAGGCCGACCCAGGTCACCTCATCGGCGAACGCCTGCTCCCGAACCATCCCCGGCGTCGGCGAGACCTCGGGAGCTCGGTTGCCGGAAGTCACCACCTCGACCCCGTCGCGCTGCATCATCCACCTCCTTGGTCCTGTCCCGCGCTTCGGATCTCCCGCCACCACCGGCGGAGCAGACCGCCACCGAGCGTCCACCCGGTGAAGAACATGACCACGGCCGCCAGCAGGAAGAACACCACGCCGAGGACCCGGATGCCCTTCAGGAACCCGAGGCCGAACATGTAGCTCTCGGGCGGGTCGCCGAGCGTCAGCACGGCCGTGACGAACGCGATGGAGCACACGGCCGAGAGCGCGAAGAACCCCACCGCCAACAGCAAGCTGATCACGTCGAACAGGTCGAGCCGCCGACCCCACGGATCCCGCATGGCTTCGGGAAGTATGGGGCAGAGCGGCCTCGGGCGGAAAGGGCTCAGCTAGGATCCGGCCGACCGGATGCGGGCCAGCGATCGCTCGCGGCCGAGCAGGGCCAGCGACTCGAACAGCGGCGGAGACACGTTCGAGAACGTCACCGCGGCCCGGATCGGCTGGAACGCCTTGGTCTTCGACAGGCCGCGCTCCTCGGCGAGCGCTTCGAGCACGGCGTGGATCGGCTCAGCGGACCAGTCCTTGAGAACGTCCAGGCGGTCCGCCACGGTCCCGAGGTACTCGGCCTGCCCGGACACGAGCTTCCGGGCCTTCTCGTTCGGCTCGAGGTCTTCGAACAGGAACCGCAGCATGTCGGCGGCCTCGTTGATCGTCCGGCTGCGCTCCTGAACGAGTGGCGCGCCCAGGCGAACGACGGCGGAGTCGGCCCCCACGCCGAGGGTGGCCAGCCGCTCCACCAGCATGCCGGCGATCCGATCGGGGTCCGCCTCGCGGATGTAGTGCCCGTTCATCCAGTCGAGCTTCTCCTGGTCGAACATGGCCGGGTTCCGGCTCACCCGTTT
>JBQGDK010000145.1:0-3462 GCA_052039025.1 Actinomycetota bacterium | reverse complement strand
GGGTGAGCGCGTGGACGGCCTTCCGACGCCGCGGATCGTGGCCAAGGGGATCACCATGGTGCCCGAGAACCGACGCCTGTTCGCCAAGATGACGGTCCAGGAGAACCTGGAGATCGGCGCCCAGCTCCGGAACGACGCCGACGGCATCGGCAGGGATCAGGAGCGGGTCCTGGAGCTATTCCCCCGCCTCCGGGAGCGTCTGTCCCAGCGGGCCGGCACGCTGTCGGGGGGCGAGCAGCAGATGCTGGCGATCGGCCGGGCCCTGATGGCCGGCCCCAAGGTCCTGCTGATGGACGAGCCCTCGATGGGGTTGGCCCCCATCCTCGTCGAGCAGGTGTTCCGCACGATCAAGGAGATCAACGACCTGGGCACGACGATCTTCCTGGTCGAGCAGAACGCCAAGATGGCCCTGTCGATCGCCCATCGGGGCTACATCCTCCGGGGCGGTGAGATCGTCCTGGCCGACACCGCTCAGAACCTTCGCGACAGCCCCCAGATGCAGGAGGCCTACCTGGGCGGGTGAGGTGCGCCTCCCGCTGATCGACGCGGACGAGCTGGCGCGCCTCCTCCCGATGTCGGCTGTCGTTGACGCGCTGGAGCGTGCCTTCGCCCAGGCCCGGTTCGCCGAAGCCCCGCACCGGACCAGGCTCGAGGTCGCCGCCGGCGAGCTCCTGCTGATGCCGGCCGCCGGCCCCGCCGGCGTCGGCGTGAAGCTCGTCACGCTCGCTCCGGCGAACCGGGGGCGAGGACTCCCGTTCGTCCAGGCGGCGTACGTGCTGTTCGACCCCGACACGCTCTCCCCGGAGGCGGTCCTGGACGGCACGGCCCTGACGAACCTGCGGACGGCCGCCGTGTCAGGCCTGGCCACCCGGCACCTGGCCCGAGCGGAGGCCTCCCGCCTGGTGATCTTCGGGGCGGGGGCCACGGCGCGGTCGCACCTCGACGCGATGATGGCCGTCCGCCCGATCCGGTCGGTCTCGATCGTGTCCCGCTCGAGGCGGCCGGCCGAGGCGCTGGCGGACCGGGCCCGCGACGCCGGCCTCGAGGCCACCGTGGGCGGCCCCGACGCCGTGGCGGGCGCGGACCTCGTGTGCACGTGCACGACGAGCGAACGGCCCGTGTTCGACGGCTCGCTGTTGGCACCGGGGACGCACGTGAACGCGATCGGGGCGTACCGCCCGGACATGCGGGAGCTCGACGACCAGGCCGTCGCTCGGGGCCGGGTCGTGGTGGAGACTCGGGAGGCGGCCATGGCCGAGGCCGGCGACATCCTGATCCCGCTCCGGGCCGGACGGATCGGCCCCGACCACATCGTGGCCGACCTCGGCGAGGTGGTCCGGGGGGCGGCCCGGGTCCGGCGAGGCCCCGAGGACGTCACCGTGTTCAAGTCCGTCGGGATCGCGCTCGAGGATCTCGCCGTGGCCCGGGCCGCGGTCGGCGCTCGGGCCTAGGACGCCGACCAGGGCGCGGCGGAGAGGTACCGGGCCCGGAGGAGGTCGAAGGCGCAGTCGTCCTCGACGACCTCGAGCGAGAGCATCCCCTCGTCCAGGGACCAGCGGTAGACCCCGTGCGTCTGGGGGCAGTTCGCGTCGTTGACGAGCACCAGGCGGTCGCCGTCGACGAAGTAGTGCCCGCGGGCGGTGAACTCCCACGAGGGATGGTCCACGATGAAGCGTCCCCGGTCGAGCATCAGCACGGCCTCACCGCTGTTGAGGCGGTACGGGGCGCACCGACGGCACGGGATCGGCTCCGTCCCGGCCGTGAAGTCCCGGTGGTACTCCCCGTCCACCGCGGTCCCGGCCATCGGGGGGATCGGCGTGACGAACGGGTAGGGCTCCTGGCCCGGCGCGGTTCGCCACAGCTCCGGATCCCCGGTGGGGCTGGGCCTGGCCTCGGGGGTACCGGCGCCCCCGGCCGAGCAGGCCGAGAGCAGCGTGGCCAGGGCCAGCGTGCAGATCGGTCGCATGCCGGGATGAAACCACGGCCCCCTCGCGGAGGGGAATGCGCGGCCGGTCGCCGCATCGTCGCCTTGATGTCGCTGGCTCCCGCGGGGGTCCGTGCGACCCGGGGCGGCCGACGAAGGAACTGGACGCCTCGGCCGCCGCCGCCCTACGCTCCGGGCCATGGGTGAGGAGACTGCCTGACGCATGCGCCGATGGCTCGCCCCGTTGGCCGTCGTCGCGCTCGTGGCTGCCGCGTGCCGGGGCGGCCCGGACGAGGCTGAGGACGAGGCCACCGGCAAGCCCCGCGTCGTCGTGTGGTTCCAGGGCGCGCTCACCGGCGACTTCCGCTCTCTCGTGATCCACGCGTTCCAGGGCGCCCGGATGCGGATCGACGAGCTGAATGCCGAGGAGGGGTTCCCAGCCGTCCTGGTCCTCGAGCGGGCCGACACCCAGGGTGATCGCCTCCGGGGCCCCGGCGCGGCCGAGCAGGTGGCCGGCCACCGCCAGACGGTCGCCGTCATCGGGCCGGCCTTCTCGGGTGAGTCGGAGACCTCCGGCGACGTCTACGAGGCGGCCGGCATCCCGTTCGTGACGCCATCGGCCACGGATGCCGCCCTGGCGGCGCGCGGGTGGGAGTACTGGTACCGGATCGTGGGAACCGACGCGGACCAGGGCCCCCCGGTGGGGGAGTGGATGGCCACGAGGCACGCGAGCGTCTTCGTGGCCCACGATCAGTCCGGGTACGGCCAGGGCTTGGCCGAGGCCGTGGCCGACGCGGCGGCCCAGGCGGGCGCCTCGATCGAGAAGGTCGAGGGCATCGTCCCCACGGAGGTGTACTCCGAGCTGATCTCGGACGTGGAGGCGTCCGGCGCGGAGGCCCTGTTCTACGGGGGCTACGACGTCCAGGCCGGGCTGATCGTCAGCCAAGCCAGGGACGCGGGGCTGGACATCCCGATCTACTCGGGCGACGGGTCGGTCTCGGGGACGTTCCTGGACCTGGCCGGGGACACCGCCACCGATGTCTTCCTGTCGTGCCCCTGCAACCTGGAGGCGGAAGGAGGGTTCCGATCCCGGTACGAGGACGAGTACGGGGAAGCCCGGGTCCCGCTCTATGCCGCGGAGGGGTACGACGCAGCGAGCCTGATCGGCGAGGGGATCCGCTCGGCCGTCGAGGGAGGGGCCGAGGATCCCGAGGCCATCCGGGCCGGCATCAAGGCCTACCTCGACAGCCTCACGCTGGAGGCCCCGTTCGACGGGGTGGCGAGGAGGATCGCCTTCGACGACGACCACGAGCTCGCCACGACCGATCTCCGGGCCCTGACGTTCCTCTACGAGGTCGAGCCTGGCCGGATCATGCTCGAGGGGAACGCCGCCGACGTGCTCGGATGATCCCGGTTGGCCCTCGGCGGCGCGCTCCCGTACACTCTCGAGCCGTCCCGATGACCCGGCCCGACGTCGCACCACGGCCCGGGGAGGTCTAGCCTCGCGCCGTCCCGCGCCCTCCAGGGTCTTCCCGTCG
>JBQGDK010000144.1:0-68054 GCA_052039025.1 Actinomycetota bacterium | reverse complement strand
GTTCCTCCGGTCCCAGGCGAAGGGGATCCTGGCGCTCGACTTCTTCACCGCCGAGACGCTGTGGCTTCGAAGGCTGTACGTGCTCTTCGCGATCCATGTCCGGTCTCGGCGGGTGCACATCCTCGGCGTCACCAGAAACCCGACTCGGCATGGGTCACCCAACAGGCTCGCAACCCGGCGGTGGGGGAGCGGCTCGAAGGGATCCGCTTCCTGATCCGGGACCGGGACGCCAAGTTCTCCGGCCCCTTGCACTCAAGACGCCGGAGCCGCGGCCCTCTCCTGCTCCCTGGCCGGCCGACGGCGCCCGGGTCCGGAGGCACGAGATGATGGGCGGGCCCATCCGTGAGTACGAAGTGGCTGCTTGACCGGCGGATCGAGGGATTCTGTGCCCTTCAGGATCAGCTCCCGCCTCGAGGTGCGCTACCCCGAGGTCAGGGTGGTGTTCGCCGACAGGAGCGAAACGACCGCCGAGCCAGCTTCCCGGCGCCGAGAGAGCTGCACTCCGAGTCATGAACCCCTACAGGGTCGAAGGTCCCTTTTGGGGTCCCTCGTCCAGGGCCGCGGCTCGCACCCGGCTACGTGGGGGACGGGGATGGCGATGGAGTAGGGGAGCGCCAGTCCGGCCGGCTCGGGGCGGTGTCCTCCCAGGAACGGATGTGGGCGACGAGGGCCCTGATCTGCTCGTCGGTCAGGGACCCTCCGTACTCATTGAACCAGGCCGGCATGCCGGATCCGGGGATCCCGGCGGCGATCAGGTGATGGATCTGCTCGTCACTGGTGGCCTCCAGGAACTCCCTCGCGTTCAGGGCGGGGAATCCGGGAAGCCCGTCCCCGCCCGGCCCGTGGCAGGAGGCGCAGTTGGCGCTCCACAGGGTCGAACCGGTGGAGAGGAACGCGGCCTGCCGCTCCGCAAGCGCCTCGTCCCTGCGGGGCGCCTCCACGGCCCGGTAAGCTGGGAACGCCGCCACCAGAAGTAGGAGCAGCAGGGCGCCCGCCAGCTTCCAGCGGCGGAGGCTTCCCCCAAGCGCGGGTGTGTCCAGGCGGCGGTTCACTCCGCGGCCTCGCCGGGGTCCCCGGCGGGCCGGGCCACCGCCTGCTCACCGTGCTCTCCGGACTCTCCTCCGAGGCAGGACGGCCCCGGAGGCTCTTCCCGGAATGTGAGGATCCCCCTCGCCGGCCCCTCGACCACGGTGCCGGTGTCCACCAGCACCCGCCCGTTCTCGACCGTCAGGGGGAAGGAGTCCATCCCCCGGGGCGCGGGACCTGCCAGGTACTCCCCCTTCCGGTTGTACACGCTCCCGTGGCAGGGGCACTCGAAGCGTCCCGAGGTCTCGCAGTAGGGGACCCGGCACCCCAGGTGCGGGCACTTCTGGTACAGAGCGACAAGGCTCCCCTGGACGCGGGTCACGTAGAAGCGGCCACCCAGGAAGTAGCGGACCACGCCCTCTTCCACCTCCGACTCCGTCCCGGCCTCTACCACGGCCCCGAACCCTCCGGAGGCCCGGGGGACCAGGAGGTCGTAGGTGGTCCACCCCGCCTCCGCGACCAGTCCGACGGCGAGGAGCTTCCACGAACGGTCCAGGAACCGCCGACGGTCCATCCCGCGGGCCCGGTCCGTCTCCTCCTCGCGTCTCTCGTCAGCGTCCATCCGTCAGAGCTCCAGGTAGAGAGTTTCCCACGGCCACACCCACGACCAGCCGGGTCCCCGGAACAGCGCCCCCACCAGGGTAAGGGCCAGGGCGGCCACCAGGAGCGCGGTGAACAGGACCACCATCAGCTTCCGGTCGCGAACCCGCCACCCGGTCCCACGGTCCAGGTATGGGAGGACCACCAGGAAGCCGACGGCGGCCGCGGGGACCAGCACCCCCGCCACCATCGGGTGGAAGTGCGCTAGCAGCTCCTGGAGGCCGGCGAAGTACCAGGGAGCCTTGGCCACCGGCGGGGTGAGGTTCTGGTTCGCCATCTCCTGGAGGGGAGCGTTGAACAGGATGGCCAGGGCGAACACCACCACCACCGTGCCCGCGCCCACCACCACGTGGCGGACCAGCAGGTGGGGCCACGTGAACACCGTGTCCTCCGGCTCCTGCCTCCGCTGGATCTCCACCTCCCGGGGCATCACGCCCAGGAGCCGGTAGCGGGGCTGCTTCTCCTCAGGCCCCGGCATGCTGGGCCACCTCCTCCCCGGCCGGCGACGGCTCCCGGTCGGCCACCGCGAACCCGTCCTTGCGAACCCGCCAGATGTGCACGGCCAGGATCCCGATCAGGATCGCCGGCAGGACGTAGATATGAAGTACGTAGAAGCGGAGCAAGGCCGACTGGCCCACCTCCGGACCCGCCAGCAGGATCTGCCGGGCCCGGTCCCCCAGGACCGGGACGTACCCGGCTACGTTCGTGCCCACCGTGATGGCCCAGAAAGCCAGCTGGTCCCACGGCAGCAGGTACCCGGTGAAGGACAGGCCGAGTGTGAGGAGCAGGAGCCCCACCCCCAGCACCCAGTTGAACTGCCGGGGCGGACGGTACGCGCCGGCGTAGAACACCCGGGCCATGTGCAGCAGCACCACCACGACCATGAGGTGCGCGGACCAGCGGTGGATGTTGCGCACGAACTGCCCGAAGGCCACCTGTGTCTGGATCTCGTGCATGTTCAGGTACGCCTGGCTCACCGACGGCACGTAGAAGAACATCAGATACATCCCGGAGATGAACAGGATGGCGAACAGGACGGCGGCGATGAAGCCCAGGCGGTACGTCGAGCCGGTGCGGAGCACCGGGGCCGGCACCTTCACCGGGTAGACGTGGAGGAAGAAGTTGTGGAACGTGGTCATGGCCCGGCCGCGCGTCGAGGATGGCGGGGGGTGTCGGACCACCGACCGATAGACCTCGCTCTCCGTGAGCCGCGTACCCGGGCGGAAGATGGCCCGGGCGATCTCCCGGACCCGGCTCGGCCGCTTGCCGTCCCCGGTCACGCCCCCGCTCCCGCCGCCGCGAGCTCGCGTTCGCCCAGGGACGCCTCCTTCCACTCCAGCATGGACAGGGCGTCGGTCGGGCAGCGCTCGATGCACAGCGCGCAGCGGATGCACACGTCCTCCTGGAGGACTAGGGCGCCGGCCGGGCCGGGGGTGTCGACACCTTCCGCGTCCTCCGTGGGGACGATCCGGAGGCAGTGCTCCGGGCAGATGTCGACGCAGCCTCCGCACAGGATGCACAGGTCCACGTCCAGCGAGATGTTCAGGAAGCACTGAAGGCACCGGGCGGCCTCAGTGCGAGCCTGCTCCTCAGTGTAGCCCAGCTCCAGCTCCGGGGCGCCGATCCTCCGGCCCGAGGGGACGGAGGGGACCTCCACCCGCGGCACGGCGTCCCAGTCGAGGACCGGCCGGTTGATGGAGACGATGGGAAGGGCTCGCCGGACCCGGGAGCGAGAGGGCCGCTCGCCACCCAGCAGTCGGAAGATCGAGGCCGCCGCCCGTCTCCCATCGCCGATGGCGTCGATCAGGTTCCTGGGCCCGAACGCCACGTCGCCGCCCGCGTAGACGCCGGGGGCGGAGGTGGCCAGGGTCTCGGGGTCCACGGCCACGGTCCCCCGGGGCGTGGCCTCCACGCCGTCGGCGGGGTCCACCCAGGACAGGTCCGAGGTCTGGCCGATGGCCAGGATCACGGAGTCACAGGGGATGGCGGACTCCGTGCCTTCCACGAAGCGTGGGTTGAACCGGCCGTCGGGGTCGAAGGCGGAGGACACCGCCAGCGTCTCCAGCCCCTCCACGCTCCGTTCCCCCAGGATCCGCTTCGGCCCGAGGCGGTGCATGATGGCGATGCCCTCGGTCCGGGCCTCCTCGATCTCGAACTCCGTGGAGGGCATCTCGTGAGCCGCCTCCAGCGCCACCACCCGGACCTCCCGAGCCCCCATGCGCACCGCGGCCCGGGCGGCGTCGAACGTGATCTTCGCCGCGGCCTGGACACCATCATCCGCCGGGCCGGCCGGGGCGCCAGGCCGGTGGCCGAGGGCGATCTCCCGGAGGGCCGTGCGGGCCGCATCCAGGGCCACGTTCCCCCCGCCGATCACCACCACCCGGTCCCCCAGCTCCACGCGGTAGCCGAGGTTCACGTTGATCAAGAACTCCACCGCCCGGAGCACCCCGTCCAGCTCGACCCCGGGGATGGTGAGATCCCGCGACCGCGTCGCGCCGACGGCCACGAACGTGGCCGCGAAGCCCTCATCCCGGAGGGAGGAGAGCGTGAAGTCCTCTCCCAGGCGCACCCCCGTGCGCAGCTCCACGCCCAGGTCCAGGATCGCCCGGATCTCGTCCTCCAGGATGTCCCTGCGCAGGCGGTAGCGGGGGATGCCCAGGACCATCATCCCCCCCGGCCGGTCGTGCGCCTCGAAGACGACGGGCTTGAAGCCGTACGCGGCCAGGTCGTGGGCGCAGGCCAGGCCCGCGGGGCCGGCGCCCACCACGGCCACCCGCTCGTCGCGGGGGGGCATCCGTTCCACCGCCTCCAGCCACACCCGGTCGCCGAGGTCGCTCTCCACCCCCGAGTGCTCGCAGGCGAACCGCTTCAGCGCGCGGATGGCGATCGGCTCATCGATCGATCCCCGGCGGCAGGCCAGCTCGCAGGGCGCGGCGCACACCCGGCCGCAGATCGAGGGGAACGGGTTCGGCAGCCGGGCCGTCACGTAAGCCAGGCGGTCGTCCCCCGTGGCGATGGCGCTCACGTACCGCCCGGCCTCCGTGAGGACGGGGCAGGCCCGGGTGCAGGGCACGTTGTCGTCGAACCACTCGGGCCCGACCGGCCGGGCGGCGAAGCGCACCTACGCGCCCCTCCGCCGCTGGATCGCCATGATCCCCGCGGTCAGGACCAGGAGCCAGGCCCCGACCCACGCGACGACGAGCACGTCCCGGATCGCTGGGGACACTCGAGGGGAGAGGAACGCCATCAGCCGGTCCGGGACCACGAGGAGCACGATCACGGACGCTACCAGGACCGCCGAGCCGGCCAGGAGGGCCCGGCCCCACCCTGTCGCCGCCCGCGGCTCCATCAGGCGCCTTCCCCCTGCGGGGCCTCGAACACGTCGGGATTCTCGGGCCCTTCCACGTCGAGGTACGCGACCGCTCCGCCGTCTAGGGTGCGCGTGAGCGCGTGGTCCACCAGCAGGTACCGCCCCGGCACGTCGACCGTGAACTCCACCCAGGTGGCCCCGCCGGCCGGGACCAGGGTGGTCTGGACGTTGTGCTGGGGCTCGGAGGCGCCCTCGGGATAGACCGCGTCGAAAATCTCCCCGATCACGTGGAAGGACGAGATCAGGTTGGGCCCTCCGTTGCCGACGAACAGGCGGATCCGGTCGCCGACCTCGGCGGTGAGGGCCAGGTCCTCCGTGAGCCCCTGGAACGCGCCGTTCCACACCACGTAGGTGGGATCCTCCGCCATCATAGCCTCGGCGTCGTAGCCCACGTGCCCCTCCGTCCCGCGCTCCTGCTCCGTGTAGATCTCCCCCTGCATCACGTAGAACTCCCGGTCGACCGGGTCCAGGCCGCCCTCCGGCTCCACCAGGATCAGGCCGTACATGCCGTTCGCCACGTGGCTGGGGATGTGCGGGGTGGCGCAGTGGTACACGTAGAGGCCGGGGTTCAGGGCCTTGAACGTGAACGTCCCCTCCTCGCCGGGGGGCACCTGGGTGGCCACGGCGCCGCCCCCCGGTCCGTTCACGGCGTGGAGGTCGATGGAGTGCGACTGGCCGCTGTCGAGGCTGTTCGACAGGTGGAACTCCACGGTGTCGTCCACGCGAACGCGGAGCATGGGGCCGGGGACGGTGCCGCCGAAGGTCCAGTAATCGTACGTGGTCCCCTCGGCAAGCTGCCCCTCGACCTCCCGCGTCTCCAGCTCCAGCACCACCCGCTTCGCCGGACGGTCCCCTACCGGTTCCGGCAGGATGTCCGGGGGCGTGCGGATGTCCGTCCCGGTCGCCGGTTCGGGTGTTTGGGCCGACGCCTGCTCCTGGCCCGTCCCGGTCTTCCCCGTGCACGCGGTCGTGACGAGCAGCCCCGCGGCCAGGGATACAAGGCTGCGTCTCATCTGTCCCTCCTCACGAGCGGACGCGCGGGCTACTCGGCGACGACCTCGCCCTTCATGCCGGCCTCGTAGTGCCCCGCGAGTGTGCACCACGCCTCGTACGTCCCCGGTTCCAGGGTGAAGACGGCCACGGTCTCCTCGCCCGGCACCGCGTG
Source organism: Actinomycetota bacterium (assembly GCA_052039025.1). Classification (GTDB taxonomy): domain Bacteria; phylum Actinomycetota; class UBA4738; order UBA4738; family CALAEC01; genus CALAEC01. Next base: position 61,833 of record JBQGDK010000144.1, on the reverse strand, counting down.
TACGTGGGCGTCCTCGACCTCCTCGCCGTCGGCGGTGCGCAGGGCCCAGTCGTGGTCCACCTCACCTTCGTTGTGGAACGTCACCGCCACGGGGATCCCGCCCTCCACCGTGAACTCTGCGGGATCGAAAGCGAACTCGGTCCCGACAACCTCCATGTGCTGGGCGTCAGGGGGGACCTCGACCGCTTCCTCCTCGTGGCCCTCCTCCTCGGCCTCCTCGGCGGGCTTCTCCGCCGCGGGCGGCTCCTCGGCAGGTTCCTCCCCGCCACAGGCACCCGCCACCAGGGCCACCGCGGCCACAGCCGCCAGCAGCACGGCCTGACGTGTCCGTGTGCGCATCTCTCCCCCTCTCGGTCGGGCAGCCTCCATCCAGTTTGTACCGACTCGTCGATCCGCACAAATTCCGGTCCGCTCCCCGTCCTCCTCTCCGGGCGGCCGCCGCCTGCCCCGCTCAGGGCTCAGGATCGACGTCCCCGGCCGCCCGGGGGGGCAGGCCCACCGGCCCGCTCCGAGGGGTCGAAGGTCCCTCTTGCTCCTCCGGGCTCTCCTTAGCCCGGCCCAGGCGACGAACCACGGGCTGGCTGAACACTCGAAGGCGGTCCTGTGAGCGCGGTCGCGAGGCCCCCGGGATCCAGACCGTCGGCAGGACGCCAACCAGCGGACAAGCGGTCGGCGGGCCGACCAGGAACGAGGACCACCGCGACGTCCGAGTCTCCCCACCATGGGACCGTTACTATGGTGCCATGCCCACATGGGGATGGGGCACCGGAGACTGGTGGGCCAGAGCTGCCTTTCTGATCGGGGTGGCCGCGCTGTTGGCGGTGCTGGGCGCTAGCTGCCAACCTGCTGGCCCCGAACCGGCGGCGAGCCGGGCAGAAGAGACCGAGCAGGTGGAATCGCCGGCGGCGGAGCCGCAGATCGTTCTGATGAACGAGTTCAGCTTCGCCCCGGAGGCCCCCCCTCCGCCCCCGGGTTACCCCGCACCGACCTTTGAACCACTGCCGGCCGGTAGTCCGGTCCTCGTCACGCTCCGGAACGATGGGCACATCGTGCACGAGTGGAGGGTCGGCCGAACCCTCCACCCCGGCGGGGGCTATGAGGATGATCTGTTGGCGATGATGGAGCCGGAGGTCATGAGCGGCACGGGATACCGGGTATTGGAGCCAGAAGAAGGCGCCGGGGAACCAGGCGGCGTCAGCATCGAGGTTGCACCTGGTGCCGCCGTAACCTTGCGCCTGACGGTCCCGGCCAACGCAATCGGTACATGGGAGATGGGCTGCTTCATCACTGGGCACTACCAGGCCGGGATGAAGGAAGGGCTGCTCGTCGAGTAAGACGGTCGACCTGTGTGGCCGGCATGAGCCTCCCGCGTCCCTAGAGTCCGGTTCAGGTGACCTGGACCTCTGCCCACATCCCCTGCTCGAATGCTTGGGCAGGTTGCAGACGAGAAGGTACCGGGCCGCTTCAAGGTCGAGCGTCGGCTTCACTGAGTCCTGTGGGGTGTATCCACCATTGACGGTCCGGGGCGAGGCCATCCGCTGCGCGGCGGCGATCCATGAAGCCATCGGAACTCTGGGTATCCAGGTTCGGGTCGGGCTCCACACAGGAGAATGCGAGGTGGTAGACGGAGGCACCCGGGGGATCGCCGTGCACGTCGCCGCCCGAACCGCGGCTCTCGTTGGCCCCGGGAGACCCTCGTCTCGAGCACTGTGAAGGATCTCGTCGTCGGGTCTGGCGTCGAGCTGGAAGACCGTGGAGGCCACGAGCTAAGGGCATCGCCGGCGAGTGGCGGCTCTTCCTGGTGAAGGCCTATCACGACGCGCTTCCATGGATGGAGCGTCGGTGAACGTCTTCGTCGCACGTTGATGTAGACGTTGGAGGAGCCTCCAACGAAATGCTGGGAATAGGATCTGGAGTTCCCTCTTATGACCCTAGAACCCGTGCCCGCACGGCGAGCCCCCGGGACCTCGGCGGCAGGGGGCGCCGCTACCCGCCGTGCTACCGAACGGGACGGCACAGGACAACACGGATGGCACGTACGTCCCCAGGAGAAGCTCCCGACCTGGACAGGACGGCACGAGGCGTCGCCAGACGGACGGGGCAGCCCGGGAGGCCGTAAGACTCATGATCCGCCGGTCGGTGGTTCGAGTCCCCGCCCACGGAAATGCTCTGGTCATGTGCTCATTCAGGCTCGATGAAGGCCGCCGCGAGCCGGTGCGAATGGTCCGTGCTGACACGCGAGTCCGCTGGTCACGGGACGAGCAGCCGTGCCGCGATCCAGAGTAACCAGCCGATCAGCGCTACGTAGCCGGTTGCGACGAGGGTCGCATCACTCGGGACCGACGTCCGCTTGTCCCGAGGTCCCGACGAGGAGCAGAACGCTCGCAGCGATCCCCACGTATCCCAAGCCGGTCCATGCATCGCTGACAAGCATGAGGATGGAGAGCACAAGGGCGCCCCCTTCAGACCCGAGCGACCCCCAAGGCGTGTGGCCAGCAGGATCACGATGCCGGCGAATGGCAGGGCGATCGCCAGGAATCCACGGCACCTGACGGGTGCCGGGTCCCGGCCGAAAGCCGATGAAGGTGACGCCTGCGAGGGAAAGCAGCAGGATGTCGATCGGCTTGATCGCTCTCAACGTGTCGGGGGACACATCGCCCGCTCCGGCGTTGATGCCGAACAGCACGGCGAGCCATGGGCGCAGCCCGGAGGAGCGGGTGGCAAGACCCCCGATCCCGGCGAGAAGGGTCGCCGCTGCTAGGAGTGCAGCAGCGCCACCCGTCCACGACAACGAGCCCGGATCCGCTCCCATCACCTCTCCTCGAGGCTCATGGGTTTCTGAACGATCGCCGTCAAGCGTGTGGTGATTCGATGCGCCATGAACATAGCTGCCACGGCCTGCCCCTCACGGTGGCTCGGTCGATCATGTTCCCTGGAGTCGGGCGAGCGCCTTCGTCGCGCCAGCAGCTTCCGGCCAGGGGGCCGAGCGTCCCAGAAACGCTGGGCCGTCCGGCCCATGAACCGGCCAGGTGGCGACCGTACCGTACCCCCCGAGGGCATAGTCCCCGAGGTGATGGTCTTGGGCAGAGGTGTTCCCGTCAGCCGGAGGAACGTGGCGGCCGACAAGCGCCGGCTGTTCACGAGCGTGCTCGGGGTGGCGGCGGCCCTCGCTCTGATCCTCCTCCTCCAGGGTCTCTGGAGCGGGTTCCGCGTCCAGGTCTCGGCCTATGAGGACAACGTGGGCGCGGATCTGTTCGTCGGGGAGCGGGGCACCGAGAACTTCCTCGGCGTCCCCTCGGTCATCCCCATGGATTCGGTGGACGCCATCCGCGCGGTCCCCGGGGTGGACCGGGCGGATCCGATCGCGGTTCGCTTCGCCGTACTCGACCTCCACGACCGAAAGGTGTTCGTGTTCCTGGTGGGATCGCTCCGGGGCGAGATGGGCGGCCCCTGGGAGATGGCGGCTGGCCGGGCGGTACGCGCGAACGACGAGGTGGTCATCGATCAGACGGTCGCCGAGCAGCACTCGATCGCCATAGGAGACACGGTCGAGGTCATGGGCGCACCCTTCCGGGTCGTCGGCATGTCGGGTGGGACCCGCTCGTGGATGGCCGGGTTCGTGTTCACGACGCACTCGGCCATCGAGCAGCTGCTGCTGATGCCCGGCACCACCAGCTACGTCCTGGTGCAGGCGGACGATTCCGGCGTCGCGGCCCAGCGGATCCGGGAACGTACGGGACTTGCCGTCCTCACCCCGCAAGAGCTCGGGGACAACGACCGGGCCCTGCTCGGCCGCATCATGAACGGGGCGATCGGCTTGATGCTCGCGATCGCCTTCGCTGCTGGAACCCTGATCATCGCCCTGACGGTGTACTCGGCGATCGTGGAGCGGATCCGTGAGTACGGGATCGCCAAGGCGATGGGAGCGCGCTGGGGACGGCTGTTCGGCATCGTGCTCGGGCAGACCCTGATCATCGCCGGGGTAGCCGCCGTTGTGGCGTTCGGGCTGTTCTGGGGCGCGTCGTGGCTGGTCGGTGTGGTGAGGCCCCAGATGTGGGTCCGGATGTCCCCGGGAGCGCTCGTGGGAGCTCTTGTCGCCGCTGGGGTGATGGCGGTCCTGGCCGCGGTCCTTCCCACCCGCCGGGTCGCCCGCCTGGACCCGGCCACGGTGTACCGGGGGTGATAGGGCGATGAGGAGCGTGCCGGTCGGGCGACGGAACCTCTTCTCGGAGCGTCGGAGAGCCGTGCTGGGGGTGGCCGGGGTCGGCGCCGCGCTCCTGCTGGTGCTCGCCCTCGACGGCATCTTCGCCGGCGCGATGCGCGAGGTGACCAGGTACATCGACACCTCAGGCGCCGACCTGTTCGTCTCCCAACGAGGGGTGAGGACGATGCACATGTCGTCCTCCACCATCCCTGCGTCCTCGCTCGAGGAGGTCCGGGCGATCCCCGGCGTCGGGTGGGCCGACCCGATCCTGTACGACACGGGAGCGGTCCTGGCGGCCGGGAAGCGCCAGCTCACCTACATCATCGGATACGTCCCCGGCCGGAGGGGCGGCCCCGTCGGCTTCGCCTCGGGGACCGAACCCGGCCCCGGCCAGATCGTTCTCGACGAGGACGCCGCATCCACGCTCGGCGTCGGCCTCGGCGACGAGGTCCGGATCCTCGATCGCTCCTGGCGAGTGTCCGGGGTGACCACCGAAATGACCAACATCGTCAACAGCGTTTCGTACGTGCCGTTCGATGACTTCGCCGCGGCCAGGGGCGTGCCGGATGCGACCAGCTACCTGCTAGTGGGAGCCAAGGCCGGCGTGGCGAGCCAGATCGAGGCCGCCACTGGGCTCACCGTTCAGACCCGGGCCCAGTTCTCCGCCGAGGAGCGGCAAGGGATCGAGGACATGAGTGCCGACCTCATGCAGATCATGACGTTCGCCGCGTTCCTCATCGGGCTCGCCGTGATCGGGCTCACCCTCTACGCGGCCACGCTGTCCCGCCTCCTCGAGATCGGAGTGATGAAGGCGCTGGGGGCCACCTCGCGCCGGCTCGCGCGTGTCGTCCTGGCCCAGGCCGTGTGGACGGTGGGCCTCGCCCTGGGCATCGGCTGGCTCGCAGCGGTAGGGCTGGGCTGGGTGGTCGAGCGCACCGGGGCCTCTTTCCCGCTGCTCGTCGAGTGGGGGTCGGTGGTTCGCGCGGCGATCGGGGCGGCGCTCCTGGGCGCGGTGGGGGCCGTGGCCCCACTGATCAAGGTGTCGCGGGTGGACCCCGCGACGGTCTTCCGGAGGCAGGGATGAACGAGATCGCCGTCAAGGCCGAGAAGCTCGAGAAGGTATACGGGGAGGGCGAGGTGCAGGTGCGCGCGGTCCGGGACGTGGACCTGGAGGTGCGCCGCGGCGAGGTGGTCCTGATCATGGGTCCTTCGGGGAGCGGGAAGACCACGCTCCTGTCCATGCTCGGGGCGATGCTGCGGCCGAGCGCGGGGCGGGTCGAAGTGGACGGGGTGGACCTGGCCGCCCTGCCTGAGCGCCGCCTGCCGGAGTTCCGGGCGCGGCGGTTCGGCTTCGTGTTCCAGGACTTCAACCTGCTCACCGCCCTCACTGCTCGGGAGAACGTGGAGTTCGCCCTCAACCTGGCGGGAGTCTCGGGGCGTCGGGCCCGTGACCGGGCCACCGGGCTGCTCTCGGAGTTCGGGCTGGGCGAGCGGCTCGATTTCCGTCCCTCCAAGCTCTCTGGCGGCGAGAAACAACGGGTGGCGATCGCCCGGGCCATCGCCAACGAGCCGGCGGTCATCCTCGCCGATGAGCCCACCGCCAACCTCGACTCCAAGATCGGGCACGAGATCGCCCGGCTGCTCAGGCGCGCCGCCGACGAGGAGGGCCGCAGCGTGGTCATCGTCAGCCACGACACCCGCCTCGAGGACATCGCCGACCGGGTCCTCTGGCTCGAGGACGGGGAGTTCCGGTCGGTGAGCGAGATGGCCACCGATCCGGTCTGCGGTATGGCCGTGGACCGGGAGGGAGCACCGCACTTCCGCTACGACGGGCAGACCTTCTTCTTCTGCTCGCCGGCGTGCCGTGAGGAGTTCGCCGGCCGGCCGGAGCGGTTCATCGAGCGTCCGGCGGTGGTGGGGAGCTGAGATGGACGCGGCGGTCGGGCTGGTGAAAGCCTACCTCGAGCTCCAGGGGTACTTCGTCCTGGCCGAGCTGCCGGTCCGCGAGGAGGAACGACACGGCTACCGGGACGTCACCGACGTCGACATCATCGCCGTGCGGTTCCCTCGCCCTCCCGATGCCATTCTCGAGCGGACGACCGAGGCGTTCGTAGGGACGGATCCGCACCTTGGGACGCCGGAGAGCGCGGTCGACGTGCTGATCGGCGAGGTGAAGGAGGGGGCGGCGCACCTCAACCCCGGTCTGCGTCGGAGGCGGAGCATCGAGCTCGCCCTGCGGCGCGTGGGGTGCTGCCCCGAAGCGATGGTGGAGCGGGAGGCCGAGGCGATCGGCCGCCGGGGCCGCGGGGCGATGGAGATGCCCGGCGCCCTCCCGTGCGAGGTCAGGGTGGTGGCCTTCGCCGGGCGGGGCGGATCCGCGCACGGGGCGAGCCTCACCGTTCCCCTCCGTCACTGTGCCGAGGCCGTGATCCGACGGATCCGGGAGCCCGGGTCGATGCTGGCAGGGGCGCGGCTCCACGATCCGGTCCTGGAGCTGCTCTCCCTGGCGGAGAAGCTGAGCCTGTTGAAACCGAGCGAGGTGGAGGTGGCAACGTGAACAGGGAGCTGACCGTGGCGAAGCAGGAGCTCCCACGACACAGCCTGGGGAAGACGGTGGCGGACCGCCTGCACCGGATCGAGGGACAGGTCGCGGGGATCAGGCGGATGTACGAGGAGGGACGGTACTGCATCGACGTCCTGGACCAGCTCTCGGCCGCCAGGGCTGGTCTCGAGGCCGCAGCGCTCCTCGTCCTCGAGGACCACGTCCACGGTTGCGTGCGCGAGGCGATCGGGGGCGGGGAGGGGGAGGCCAAGGCGGCGGAGCTCCTGGAGGCGGTCCGTCGGTACGTGAGGAGCGTGTGAGGTGAGGATCCTGCGGCGGATCATTGCGGTGGGCATCGTGGTCCTCCCGGCAACGCCGCGCTGGCCCACCCGGAGAAGGACCTGCCGGCCAAGACCCTGGTCGAGCAGGCGATCGCGCTCCTCCGGGGCCAGCCCGAGCAGCGAGAGGCCATCGAGGACAAGCTGCACGACGCTCAGGAGGCGGAGGACACGAAGGTCGTCGACCTGGAGCTGGTCCGCGAGGCCGACGAAGCGTTCGAGGCCGGCGACCGGCACGGGGCCTGGGAACCCGCCGCCTCGCGGTGGTGATTCCCGCGGCCCTGGTGGCCGTCGGCATCCTGGCCCTGATCGTCTACGCGGCCGTTACCCCGGTCGCCGAACACCTGGAGGGGTGAGCGGTGCAGCGGATGACCGTTGTCGTCTTCTGGGCGGCGGTGGCCGGGGCGATGTTCCTCCTGGGGGGACCGTGGCCAGTGTCCGTAGGCTCGGCGACGGCGGGGGTGCGGGCGGCGCCGTGCTGCTGGCGGTGTCCCTCGTCGGGTTGGCGGTGGCGCTCGTCGTGGCCGGCCGGATCGTCTTCGTGGTCGGGGTGAGCCGTCGGCGGGAGGGAGGAAGCCGACGTGGGTAGCCACACCGTTCTCGTGGTCGACGACGAGCGCAAGATCCGGCAGGTCGTCCGGCAGTATCTGGAGCGCGATGGCTACGCGGTGCTCGAGGCGGACACCGGGCAGCGGGCCATCGAAGCAGCGAGCAAGGCCTCACCGGACCTGGTCGTCCTGGACCTGATGCTTCCGGACCTGGACGGGGAGGAGGTGGCCCGGTCCCTCCGGGAGGTCTCGGCCGTGCCGATCCTGATGCTGACCTCGAAGAGCTCGGAGGATGACCGCGTGGCGGGGCTGCGTCTGGGCGCCGACGACTACCTGGTGAAGCCGTTCAGCCCCCGGGAGCTGGTGGCCAGGGTGGAGGCCGTCCTGCGCCGAGCCGGAGGGGACCGTGTCGAAGCGCCCGCGTCCTTCGACGGCGGCCGCCTCACGATCGACCGGGAGGGTCGGGAGGTGAGCCGGGAAGGCGATGTGGTGGACCTGACGCGGAGCGAGTACGACCTCCTGTTTGCCCTGGCCTCGCACCCCGGGCGCGTGTTCTCCCGCTACGAGCTGGTGACGCGGGTGCAGGGCTACGACTACGAGGGTTACGAACGGACCATCGATGCCCACGTGAAGAACCTTCGTCGCAAGCTTCGCGACGATCCCCGCCACCCCCGGTACGTCGTCACCGTGACTGGCGTCGGCTACAAGCTGGGGGTGAAGGCAGATGCGTAGCTCCTTCGCCCTTCGACTCGGCGTCGCGTTCGCCGGCGTGGGGTTCCTGGCCGCGGCGCTCACCGCGCTGCTGGTCAACGTCGCCTTCGGATCGAGGTTCTCGGAGTACCTCGAGGATCGCCGGGAGCTCAGGCAGCGACAAGTGGTGGCCACGCTGGCCGACTCGTACCGGGCTCGGGGCGGGTGGGACCCAGCCGAGCTCAACGACCTCGCGTCCCTGGTGCTGATGGACGGCGGGACCCTGCGGATCGAGGATCCGCGGGGGCGGACGATCTGGGACGGCTCCGAGGCCATCTCCCACCACATGTCGGAGGTGCATCGGGAGATGATGGGAAGCGGTCCCCTGGGCCCCGAGCGACGGCTCCCGGTTCGGTCCGCTGGCTCGGTGGTCGGCATCGCGGCCGTCCGTCTCCCCCAGCCCGGCCTCCTGGCCCAGGACCGCGCCTTCCGCTCCTCGGTTAACCGCCTGCTGATCTTCGGGGGGATCGGGGCCGGGCTCTCGGCCCTGGCCCTGGGCCTGTTCCTGGCCCGGAGGGCCACCGCGCCCGCGCGGGCCCTGACCCGGGCGGCGAGATCGCTGGCCTCCGGTGACCGGGACGTCAGGCTGGCCAGCGGCCGGCCAGACGAGTTCGGCACCATGGCCCGAGCCTTCGACTCGATGGCCGATGCGGTGGCGGAGGAGGACCGACTCCGCCGGTCGTTCGCCTCCTCGGTCGCCCACGAGCTCCGGACCCCGTTGTCGATCCTGCGCTCCCAGGTCGAGGCGATCCAGGATGGCGTGACGGAGGCAGACGCTCCGGCGATGGCGTCGCTGCACGAGGAGACCCTTCGGGTGACGAGGCTGGTGGAGGATCTGGAGACCCTGGCATCGGCCGACGCCGCCGGCTTCACCCTCGACCCGCGCCGGAGTGAGCTCGGGGCATTGGCGCGCGGCGTCGCCGTGGAGCTCGCGGGGCCGTTCGAGGCGGTCGGTGTGGAGCTCCGGATCGACACGCCGGCTCCGGTGGAGGCGGACGTCGACGTGGTGCGGTTCGAGCAGGTCCTCCGCAACCTCCTCTCGAACGCGCTCAAGTTCACACCCCAGGGTGGGGTCGTTCGCCTCGGCGTCGCCACCGAGGGATCGGAGGCCGTGGTTCGGGTCGAGGACACGGGATCCGGCATCCCGGCGGACGAGATCCCCCGGGTCTTCGACCGCTTCTTCCGAGGACGGGGGGCGAGGGCGAGCGGCTCGGGGATCGGCCTCACCGTGGCGAAGGATCTCGTCGCCGCCCACGGTGGGCGGATCGAGGTTCGGAGCCGCGTGGGACGCGGCTCGGAGTTCGCCGTGCGCCTCCCCGCCACGGACCCACAGGCCGCCTCCACGCCCTCTTCACCGATCCTTCACACCGCGGACCGATAGTCCCCGCGAGGGGACATGAACCATCGGATCACGCTGGTTGCCGCACCCGGGTGCCACCTGTGCCGCAACGCCGAGGCCGTGCTCGAGGAGCTCGCCACGGAGTTCCCCCTCGAGGTGACCGCCGTCGACGCCGCCACCGCCGAAGGACGGTCCTTGATCGCCGCTCACCGGGTGGCCATGCAGCCCCTGGTGCTGCTCGATGACGAGTTCTTCAGCGCGGGTCGGCTTCCGCGGAGCAAGCTGCGACGCACGCTCGAGAGGGTCGTTCCGTGACCCTCGTCCTGGGCGGGTCGATCCTGGCGGCGTTCTTCGCCGGATCCGTGGCGCTGTTCAGCCCGTGTTGCATCGTGTTCCTGTTCCCCGCCTATCTGGCCTCCGCGGTGAAGGACAGGAGATGGGCGCTGTTCCCCCTCACGGTGGTGTTCGCGGCGGGCCTCGCCGTGGTGATCCTGCCGCTGACGCTCGGGATGGGTCTGCTCGCCGAGACCCTGGCCCGGTACCACACGCCCCTCTACCTGGTCGGCGGGGCGATGATGATCGGGCTCGGCGTGCTGGCCGTGGGGGGCCGCTCGTGGCGGATCCCCATGCGGAGCCCGCGGCTCGACCGAGGCGACGCTCCGGGAGTCTTCGCCCTCGGGGTCTTCTCCGGGGTCGCGTCCTCGTGCTGCGCTCCGGTCCTGGCCGGCGTGATGACGCTGTCGGCGCTGGCCGGGTCGCTGCCGGGCTCGGTGGCGCTCGGGCTGGCCTACGTCTTCGGGATGGTGTTCCCGCTGTTCCTCCTGGCGCTCTTGTGGGACCGGCTGCGGCTGGGAGAGCGACGGCCCATCGTGGGGCGTCCTCTCACGGTGTGGCTCGGGAGTCGGCGCCTGCACACCACCACGACGAACGCCATCGCGGGGGTGGTGTTCCTGGCGATGGGCGCGGCGGTGATCTGGCTGGCCCTGTCCGGGAACCCGATGGCGGCCCCCGGATCGCAGCTTGGGATCGGACGGTTCCTCTCGGGCATCTTCGGGGGGATCGTTCGGGCCACCCGGTCCGTCCCCGAGCCGGTGCTCGGTCTCCTGGTGCTGGCCATCGCCGTCGTCATCTGGAGGATCGGCCGGCGGTGGTCGCGTCGGAGCGCTCCGGCCACGAAGGAGGTTCGACATGCGAGCGAAGAAGAGCCGAGCCCTTCGGCGACGCCGGTCGGCTGAGCCATCGCTCATCCGCCGCCACGCCGGGACCCTGGTCAGCACTGGCGCCGTCGTCGCGTTGATCGGGCTGATGTGGATGGCTGGGGCGGAACGACCCGCGCCAGGCCAGCGCGTATCGGAGGTCGCTCCGAGGTTCGCCCTCCCGGCGACGGACGGGACCGTCAAGAGCCTCGAGGGATATCGCGGACGGAACGTCCTCCTGTACTTCAACGAGGGCGTCGGGTGTGACTCCTGCTTCACGCAGATGGTTCAGCTCGAAGCGCACGACGACCACCTGGAAAGGGTGGGCGTGACCGTGCTTCCGGTGGTCACCAATCCTCCGGAGATGGTGGCCTCGGAGGCCGCTCGCTTCGGGATCCGAACGCCCTTCCTGTCGGATGCGACCAAGCGGACCTCGGCTGCCTACGGGGTGCTCGGAACCGGTCACCACGCCGACCTTCCCGGGCACAGCTTCATCCTTGTCGACGGGGAGGGGATCATCCGCTGGCGGGGCGACTATCCATCCATGTTCGTCTCCCCGGACGGTCTGTTGTCCGAGGTCAGACGGGCGCTCCCGTGAGCGGGTCCACGTCCACGTTGCACCGGGAGGCTCCCCGGGGTCGGCTTGCCTACCTCGAGCATCCCGGGCTGCTTGGCCTCCCGGGCTGGAGCAGTTGCGGCGGTTCACCCGGAAGCAGGTCCCGTACGGGCCGCTCTGGTACCTGAGTGGCCTCGACCTCGTCGAGGCGGCCCCGGGGACGGCCACGTTCCGCCTTCCGGTCACGTCCTGGCTCCGGTCGGGAGCCGGCGTGGTCACCGGCGGCGCGGTCGTGTTCGCCGCCGACGCCGCCCTGGGTGGAGCGCTGCACCCCACGTTCCCGCCCAACGTCTTCCTGGCCACCGCGGAGCTGGCCATGGACTTCCTGGAGCCGCCCGCCGCAGATGCTCAGGCGATCGTCGCCCGCGGGTCCCTGCTACGAGCCGGGTCCGCCCAGGGGCTCACCGAGGCATCGATCGAGGACGGCGCGGGGCGGCTGCTGGCCCGGGCCACCTCGAGGTGCATCGTGCGGCGGCTCCCGGATCCGCCCCCGATCCGCAGCCGGAGGAGGCGATCGACTGGCCGGAGCACGAGGGACCGCATCCCTTCCGGCGCCCCACGGATGGGGAGAACCTGCCCCAGGAGGTCTGGGACCGGATGACGGGATTGGACATCCTGCGTGGCTGGCAGCGCGGGGAGCGTCCGACGACGCCGCTGTCGAGCTTCCTCGGGTGCTCGGTCAAAGGACGCCGCCGAGGGTCGATGCACCCTGGCCATGCCCGCCACACCGTGGCACGATGGGTGGTGGGTTCTATGGCTGCGCCCTCGCGCTCTTCGCCGACTACGGGATGAACGGCGCGGTGCAGACGACCGCCCCACCGGGGATGTCGTGGGCGACCCTCGATCTCAAGGTGAACTTCCTCCGGCCGGTCACCCCCCGACGGCCGTGAGCTGCTGGTCGCCGCCCGCGTCGTCCACCGAGGGAAGACCGTCGCGGTCACGGCCGCCGAGGTCTCGGACGCCGGTGGGAACGTGGTGGCGGTGGCGGGGGCCTCCACCGTCCTGCTGCCCGGTCGCCCTTGGCAGGCGCTGGGACCGGTTGACGAGCTCGAGCTGCTCGAGCCGGAGGATCGCATCGAGGACGGTCCGAACGCATCCCGCAGCCATCCGACGTTCACGCCCTCTTCACACGTCGCAGCTACCGTGACGGAAGAAAGGAGACGAGATGATGAGGATTCGGTGGATGGTGCTGGGAGTCACCGCCGCCGCCGTGGTGGCGCTCGGCGCCGGATTCGCGGTGGCGGGGGAGCGCATGCACGACGCGATGCGAGCCGGAGGGGCGTCGGCGGAGATGCCTGGCCTCAACGCAATAGCGCAGATGCACGAGTCGCCGGCCATGCAGCGGATGCACGAGCAGATGCCGGCGGAGCTTCGCGAGCGGTGCGAGCAGATGCACGAGCAGATGGGCACGATGATGGAGGAGATGGGAGCGATGCACCGGGGCATGGGGTCGATGATGGGCTCCGTCTCCGCGGGCTCCGGCATGGCCGGGCACCACGGCTCCGCCGGCGTGGGAGACGCCGACTCAGGCGGGATGATGGATCCCGGGATGATGGAGGAGTGAGGCGATGATGGCGTGGGGCCACAACGTGTGGGGCTTCCTCGCCATGGCCGTGTTCTGGACGGCCGTGATCGTCCTCATCGTTCTGGTAGTACGGAGTTGGGGAGAGGCAGGGCGCCGTCCCCGCGACCCTCGCGACATCCTGGCCGAGCGGTTCGCGCGTGGGGAGATCTCCGGGGAAGAGTTCCAGGCCCGCGGCCGGGCGCTGGAATCGGCCCGAACCTAGCGTGCTGGGGTCGTGGCCGGTGGGGTTGCCGGGCTGCTTCCGTGGCGGTTGCGTTTGAGGCCTGGATCAGCCGCGGCCGGCCGGGCCGTGACTGTCGGGGAACCGTCGAGCGGCTCCCTCGGACCACGATTGACCCGACCGGGGGAAGGCGCGGCCTGTCGTCCGGAGGGCGGCTCTCCCCACGACGACGTACGGTTGTGCCGGACCGGATCGCCGGTACGGATCGCCACGATCGAGGGGGCCACCGGGGACGTGGATGAGCGACAGGAGGCGTTCGCGGCTCTCGTCGACGATCCTCTGTGGCGCATCGAGATCGAAGGGTTCGACCCACTGCGCGAGCGAGAGATGGAGTCATGGTTCACGGTGGCGAACGGGAGGTCGGGGACCCGTGGCTCTCTCGAGGAGGAGAGCGAGGAGTCATCTGCGGCCACGTACGTCGCGGCGCTGTACGGATGGCCCGATGGTGGGGACCCCCCGGGCCCCGAGCTGGTCACGGGACCGCGGTGGACGCGATTGGCCCCCCGCGCCGGAGCGGAGGCGATCGATCTCGACCGCGGAGAACTCCTGGAGCACCGCCGGATCCTGGACCTGCAACAGGCGATCCTCTTCCGGATCTGGCGCCATCGCCTCCCGTCGGGGGTCGAGGTTGGCTTCCGCTCCGCCCGGTTCGCCTCGATGGCCGATCGGGAGGTCCTGGCTCTGGAGGCAGAAGCTCGCTCGGCCGGTCCCGCGGTTCGCCTCGGCGACGGAGTCCCACCGCCGGATCTCGGGCCGGTGGAGTCCGTGAAAGCCGGACGGGAAGGGGGGCGCTTGGTGATGTCGTTCCAAGCCCGGGGCGGAAGGAGGGCCTCCTTTGCGATCTCCACCCTGGAGCGGGACGGGAGGCTCCGTCGTATCGCCGCGGTGAGCCGAGGGGGCGATCCCGTGGGGCGCGACGCCGTCGACGCCCTCGAGTGGGCCGAGCGAGATGGCCTGCCGCGGGTCCGAGCCCGGCACACGGCGGCCTGGCGGGAGCGGTGGCGTGACTCGGACGTCGTCGTGGATGGAGATCCCGAGGCCCAGCGGGCGCTCCGCTTCGCCCTCTACCACCTCATGTCGGCGGGAGACCCGGAGTCCGACCTGGCCTCGATCGGGGCCCGGGGCCTCACCGGTGATGGATATCGAGGCCACCTCTTCTGGGACACGGAGGTGTTCATGGTGCCCTTCTTCACCTATACGCACCCCGAGACCGCCCGGACGCTGCTGGCCCACCGGCACCGGACGCTCCCAGCGGCCCGGGCCAGGGCCGCAGCTTTCGGCTACCGGGGGGCGCTCTTCGCCTGGGAGTGTGCCGATACCGGCGAGGAGACCACCCCGGGCCACGAGGTAGGGCCGGACGGGACCCGGATCCCCATCCTCACCAGTCAGCAGGAGCACCACATCTCGGCCGACGTGGCGTGGGCCTCCTGGCGGCACTGGGAAGCCACCGGAGACGAGGCGTTCCTAGCCGACATCGGGGCGGAGATCGTCCTCGAGACGGCGAGGTTCTGGGCCTCCCGGGCTCGTCGGGGCCGGGATGGCCGCCACCACATCGCTCGGGTGATGGGGCCCGACGAGTACCACCAGGGGGTTCGGGACAACGCATTCACGAACATCATGGCCCGGTGGAACCTTGAGCGAGCTCTCGAGGTTGCCGAGGTGCTACCGGTGCTCGACCGGCGGTCCTGGCGCGCCCTTCGACGGCGCATGGCCCTGGAGGACTCGGAGCTCCGGCGATGGCGCACGGTAGCGGGTGGCCTGGTCGACGGGTTCGATCCGGGGACCGGGCTCTACGAGCAGTTCGCCGGGTTCTTCGATCTGGAGGACGTCAGGGCGGCCGACCTCGGCCCCCGCCCCTTCGTCGCCGAGCTCGTCATGGGGCGGGACCGGCTTGGGCGTTCCCAGGTCGTCAAGCAGGCCGACGTGGCCATGGTGCTGCACATGGTGCCCGAGGTGGTACCCGCCGGCGCGGTCCGGGCCAACTACCGATACTACGAGCCCAGGACGTCGCATGGGAGCTCGCTCTCTCCGGCGATCCACGCGGCCGTGGCCGCCAGGGTGGGCCGACCCGCGGACGCTCTCCGATACTTCGAGATGGCAGCGGCCATCGACCTAGGGAACCGGATGGGCAACGCGGCCCATGGGATCCACATGGCCGCGATGGGCGGGCTGTGGCAGGCGGCGGTGCTGGGCTTCGGCGGTCTCCGTGCCGACGGCGACGCGCTGCGGATCGACCCACGTCCGCCGCGGACCTGGACCCGTCTCGCCTTCCCGCTCCGCTGGAGGGGGAGCCGAGTCCGTGTGGACGTCGAGGCACGAACCGTCACCGTGACCGTGGACCGGCCCACGCCCGTGGCCATAGGCGCCAACGCTCCCCGGCGGCTGAACATCGGTCGCCACCTGGCCAGGAAGGCCCGTCGTGGCTGGTCGAGTCTCGAGGAGGTCCGGCCCTCGTGAGGCCGATCGCCGTGGTCCCGGGGACGGCGGCCAAGAGGGTGCGAGGCGTGGTCGCGTCCGCCGGATGGGAGATCGACCGAGAGGCCCTCCTGGAGGGTGAAGACATCGACGCCGCTCTGGGGACAGCGAAGAAAGGTCGCTCGGTCCTGTTCGTCCCGGCTCGCGTTCGCGTGCCCGGTGTGATCCGGCGGATCCTCGTCCCCCACGAGGGAAGTCCCCGGGTCGCCGGAGGCATGCGGGTGGCCGACGGAGTGGCCGCGGCCACCGGGGCCGCCATCACGGTGCTGCACGTGACGGCTCTGTATGCGCCGCCGGAGAAGGGCAGCTTGCCGGCCCCCAGGATCGTCGACCACGGGTACGACTGGGCAGAGTGGCGGGCAGAGTTCCTCCGACGGTTCTGCCGGTGCTCCGAGGGGGTCGACCTTGACCTGGAGGTGGCCACCGGGGCGCCCCTGGAGTCGATCCTGGAGGCGGCCCGGCGTCTCCCCGCGGACCTGATCATCATGACCTGGAGGGGAGAAGCGGGCCCGGGCCGGGCTGCCCTCATCAGGTCGGCTGCTCCGGGAGCCCCCTGTCCTGTCCTGATCCTCGTGGATGGCGCCCCCGCTGCGGGGGAGGGCACATGAGCCGGAACATCGGGGCCGTCGACGACCTGAAGGCCGTCATCTTCGACATGGACGGTGTGGTCACCGACACCGCGTCGGTCCACGCTTCGGCATGGAAGCGCCTCTTCGACTCGTACCTGGAACAGCGGGGCGAGTGGACCGGGAAGAACCTCGGATCGTTCGACATCGACAACGACTACCGAAGGTACGTGGATGGAAAGCCTCGGTATGACGGGGTGCGGGACTTCCTCCGCTCCAGGGGGATCGTCTTGCCAGAAGGGGATCTCGGGGACCCGCCGGACCAGGAGACCGTGCGAGGTCTCGGGAATCGCAAGGATCGGTACTTCCTGGCGCGCATCAGGGAGGAGGGGGTGCGGGTCCACACGGGGACCGTCGAGCTGGTGCGGTCCCTCCGTGCGACCGGGGTCGGCGTGGCGATCATCTCAGCCAGCCGCCACATGACTGAGGTGCTGGAGGCCGCCGCCATCTCCGACCTGTTCGATGTCCGGGTGGACGGGGTGGAATCCGAGCGGCTGGGCCTGAAGGGCAAGCCGAACCCGGCCATCTTCCTGGAGGCGGCCCGCCGACTCGGTGTGGATCCCTCTGACACCGCCGTGGTGGAAGATGCGCTGGCGGGAGTGGAGGCCGGGCGCCGCGGTGGGTTCAAGCTGGTGGTTGGCGTCGACCGCGTCGGCCGCGCCGAGGAGCTTCTGGCCCGAGGCGCGGACGTGGTCGTCAGCGACGCCGGGGAGCTCCTCGGGCCGGCGTTCCCGCAGGGATGAGCGAAGGGGCGTCGAGGAGGAATGCCGGAGGTCGGCATCCGGGAGAGGAGAGATGGAGATGGCACCGATCAAGATCGGAGTGAATGGGTACGGCGTCATCGGCAAGCGGGTGGCCGACGCCGTCACGCTCCAGCCGGACATGGAACTCGTGGGGGTGGCCGACGTGGCCACGGACTACCGAGTGGCCCTCGTGGCTGAGCGCGGCTACCCGCTCTTCGGATCCACACCGGAGGCCACCACGGCGCTGCGGGAGGCGGGCCTGGCACCGGCGGGGAGTCTGGAGGAGCTCCTGGGAGGCGTGGACGTGGTGGTGGATGCCACCCCCAAGGAGGTTGGCGCGGCAAACAAACCGGCCTACGAGTCCGCGGGGGTCAAGGCGATCTTCCAGGGAGGCGAGACGCATGCGCTGGCCGGGATCTCCTTCGTCGCCCAAGCCAACTACGACGAGGCCCGTGGCGAAGACTTCGTCCGCGTGGTCTCCTGCAACACGACGGGGCTGATCCGGGTCCTCAGCGCCCTTCGCGACCAGGACCTCGTGGGCAGGGCCCGGGCGGTGCTGGTCCGCCGCGGGACCGACCCGTGGGAGTCCCACGAGGGCGGCATGATCAACACACTCCTGCCCGAGCGGAAGGTCCCCTCCCACCAGGGGCCGGACGCGCAGACCGTGATCCCTGACCTGGACGTGGTGACCATGGCTGCCGCGGGGCCGTTCAACCTGTCCCACGTCCATTTCGCCTGGGTGGAGGCCCCTCGGGAGACGGACGAAGAGGAGGTGCGCTCCGCCCTGCGGGCTGCCCCTCGGATCGTGTTCGTCCGGGCCGACCGCGGGATCGAGGCCCCGAACTCGGTGATCGAGATCACCCGGGACCTCGGCCGGCCTCGAGCCGACCTGTGGGAGGTGGCCGTGTGGGAGGACTCCCTGGCGGTGGCGGGCCGGGAGATCTTCCTCACCTATCAGGTGCACAACGAGGCGATCGTGATCCCGGAGAACGTCGATGCAGTCAGAGCGATGACTGAGGCGGAGCCGGATGGGGCGATGTCGATGGCGGTGACCGACCAGAGCCTGGGCGTTCGAGCCGACCTGGTGTGAGAAGTCCGGCGGCAACGGATGTGTGGAGCGCCCTATGTGGAGAGCGGGACGAAGGACGGGATGGGAGGTCCTAGTCGTTGAACGCTGACCGGGAGCCGAGCCGCGGCGAACCGCCTCGTCATGCGGACCACCGGCTGGGGAAGACCGCCACGGCTGTCCTCCACGTCGGCGGGATCTACCGGGCCAGTGAGAAGGCCGTAGTCGAGAGCGCGCTCGGCCGGCGGTCCGGGGTGGTGGAAGTGGAGGCAAACCCGGTGGCCCAGACCGCCAACGTCACCTACGACACGTCGGTCACCTCTCTGGCGGAGCTGCGGCGGTGGGTGGAGGAGTGCGGGATGCACTGCGCCGGGCAGTCGGTCCCGACCCACATCTGCGATCCGATGGAGGAGCCGGACCCCGCTCCAACCGCTCACCCGGCCCTACCGGGGGAGGCGCCTCCCGCCGGGCACGCCGTGCACGCCCCGCCGGAGGAGGGACTGCGCGCCCCGGAGGAGGTCATGGGCCACGGCGGCCACGCGGGCATGTCGATGGACGCCATGGTCCGGGACATGCGGAACCGGTTCCTGGTGGCGGCGATCCTGTCGGTGCCCATCCTCCTGTGGTCGCCGATCGGCCGCGAGGTCCTGGGGTTCGAGGTGCCGGCGCCCTTCGGGCTCCGCGACGACGTGTTCGCTCTCCTCCTCAGCCTCCCGGTGATCTTCTACTCCTCCTGGATCTTCTTCGACGGGGCGTGGCGGGCTCTCCGCGTCCGCACCCTGGACATGATGGTCCTGGTGGCCGTGGCCATCGGGTCGGGGTGGGTCTACTCGGTCGTCGTGACGCTGACCGGGGGCGGGGAGGTGTTCTACGAGGCTGCCACGGTGCTGGCCGCCTTCGTCCTGCTGGGCCACTGGTTCGAGATGCGGGCCCGGGGCGGGGCCAACGACGCCATCCGGAAGCTCCTGGACCTGGCTCCTCCGATGGCCGTGGTCCTCCGAGGCGGGGAGCCGGTGGAGGTCCCCACCGCTGAGGTGGAGGCGGGGGACCTTCTGCTGATTCGGCCGGGCTCCAAGGTCCCCGTCGACGGGACCGTGGAGGAAGGAGAGAGCGAGGTCGATGAGTCCATGGTCACCGGGGAGAGCCTCCCGGTGCACAAGGAGCCGGGATCGGAGGTCATCGGGGCCACCATCAACACGAACGGGACGCTCCGGGCCCGGGCCACCAAGGTGGGTTCGGAGACGGCGCTGGCCCAGATCGTGAAGCTGGTCCAGGAGGCCCAGAACTCCAAGGCTCCCGGGCAGAAGCTCGCGGACCGGGCCGCCTTCTGGTTGGTCTTCGTGGCTCTGATCGGCGGAGGGGGGACGCTGCTGACCTGGCTGCTGGTGGGCCGGCCGGCCCCCGAGGCCATCCTGTTCGCCATCACCGTGGTGGTCATCACCTGCCCCGACGCGCTGGGCCTGGCCACTCCCACGGCGATCATGGTGGGCACGGGTCTGGGAGCCACCCGGGGGATCCTGTTCAAGAACGCCATCGCCCTGGAGTCGGCTGCTCGGATCGACACCGTGGTCATGGACAAGACCGGGACGCTCACGAAGGGGGAGCCCGAGGTCACCGAGGTGGTGACCGATGGCCTCCCCCAGCCCGAGGTCCTCCGGCTGGCGGCAGCGGTGGAGCGGGAGTCCGAGCACCCCCTGGCCGAGGCCCTGGTCCGTCACGCCGAGGCCCAGGGTGTCCCGGCCGTTCGGGCCCAGGGGTTCGAGAACGTTCCCGGCCACGGGGCCCTGGCCGAGGTGGAGGGCCGGCTCATCGCGGTAGGGAACACCCGGCTCATGGCCAGGGAGGGGGTTAGCCTCGGTTCCCTGGAGGCACGGCGGGCGGACCTGGCCGCCGGCGGCCGGACCGCGGTGTGGGTGGCTGCCGACGGGCGGGCCGTGGCCCTGATCGGGATCGCCGACGCCCCCCGCCCCACGTCCCGAGCCGCGGTGGCGGCCCTGAGGGACGCGGGGGTCGAGATGGTCATGCTGACCGGGGACAATGAGGCCACCGCCAGGCGGATCGCCGGGATCCTGGGGATCGAGGAGGTCATCGCCGAGGTCCTCCCGGGCGACAAGGCCGGCAAGGTGGCCGAGCTGCAGCGGCAAGGCCGGAACGTCGCCATGGTGGGCGACGGGGTGAACGACGCTCCTTCGCTGGCTCAGGCGGACCTGGGGGTGGCCATCGGGGCGGGGACCGACGTGGCCATCGAGACCGCCGACGTGGTGCTGATGCGCTCAGATCCCCTGGATATCCCCAAGGCGCTGGCCATCGGGCGCGGCACCCTCCGGAAGATGCGACAGAACCTGGGGTGGGCCATCGGCTACAACGGGGTGGCCCTGCCGATCGCCGCGGGGGTGTTCGAGCCGAGCCTGGGCCTGGTGCTGCGGCCGGAGATCGCCGCGCTGTCGATGTCCGGGTCCAGCCTGCTCGTGGCTGTGAACGCCCTGCTCCTCAAGCGGCTCCGGTTGCCGGAGGCCGAGGGAGAGGGCGGTCCCCCCATGGGGCTCGAAGGGCGATCACTCCAGCCGATGGGCTGACCGAGCCCTGAGCTTCCACGCGACGGGCCGTGGCGACCTCGCGGTGTTCGCACGGACAATCCATGGTCGGTTCATCGGTTCTTCACCGCCGAGGCCTAGCGTGTGAGCGCGATGGACGGACCGAAGCCGCGCACGGAGCCCCCGTGGCCAGCGGGCCTCCCCCAGGGGTCCTCCTGGCGGCCCCACGGGGCGATGTGGGCGCTGATCGGGCTCGCCGCTGCGGTTGCGGCAGCGACCGCGGCTGCCGGGTGGTCCCCGGAGGTCGCCCGGGTCGCCGCCGGACTCCTCCTGCTGGCCTGCCTGGGGATCTGCGTGGGCGCCGTGGTGGCCGCCGAGCGGGCCTCGCGGGGGCGGCGGGTCCGGTCGGGCCAGGCGGCCCCGATCGGCGGTCCCAGGAAGGGAGGTGACGTCATGAGCTGGTTCTCCCGACTGGTGGTGGTGGCGGTGATCGGACTGGGCGTCGTGCTCGCGGTAGCGGTGGCGCTTCCCTCGCCCCGGCCGGCCGTCCCTGGTTCGATCTCGCACGACGTGCTGGAGCAGGATCGGGTGATGACCCAGCGGATGTCGGTGGACGTGGGACCGCAGATGAACGCGATCATGGAGGGTGACAGCATGCTTCAGCGGTCGGCGGACTCCGGATACGTCCGGGCCCTCGAGTGGCACGCGTACGAGCTCGACCGGATGATCGGGCGCGTCCCCTGAGCCGCTCGCCAAACGGCGGGGGAAGAGGACTCCGTGATCGAGTCCGGGGTGTTCTCATCTCCAACTATGCTGATCACCCCTGAGGGAACCGCGCCCCGGAACCTTGGCCGGATGAAAGCTCGGGCATCACCACGAGCGCTGGTGGGCCTCCCGTGGGGGAAGCCCACCCCCCGCGACCGCCGGCCGCGGTCAACGCCCAGTCGTAATCGGGGGCGTCGATTCCCTGCCGCCGTTCTACTCGACGGTCACGGTTCCGACCATCCCGCCGTCGTAGTGGCCGGGCTCATGACACCCATAGAGGACCTCGCCCGGTTCCTCGAAGGTGACCGTCACTTCCTTGGTCTCCCCGGGCGCGAGCTCGAGGACCGCGAGAGCCTCCTCTCCGGCCTCGCCGTGCTCCATGCCCTCCATGGCCGCCATCTCGTGGGCGTCCTGGACGTGCCCTGGTCCCAGGATGAACTCGTGATCGAGTTCGCCGTCGTTCGTCACCACGAACGTGACCGGTTCCCCGGACCGCACCGTCACCGACTCGGGATCCCACGCCAGTTTGTCGAGGGCCTCGATCTGGATCCCCTCATCGCCGCCGCAGGCGGCCAGCAGGCCGCCGAGGGCAAGAAGCGACAGTGCGACCGAGAGCTTCTGGTACGCGCGCATCTTCCACCTCCGTTCCGTCTGTTGAGCATCTCCAGAGGACTGCCGGGACGCTTAGCAGAGAACGACGGTCCCCTCATCCTCCGGGGGTGGTCTGCTCCGCGGCCTCCCCAGGAGGACGGATGCCGGACGGGGGAGGTGGGACCGATCGATGGGCGGCTGCACGCGAAGCCGGCTCGCCTCCGGCAGAAGGACCACAAGCGCCGTGGCCAGTAGGGCGAGACACGCGCCGAGCATGCCCATGCCTTCGTGGCGGTCCATCCCGACCTGGTGCAGCACCAGGGCGAGGGCCACGAACAGCACGCACACGGCGAGGAGCAGGATCGGCGCTCGCCGCGCCAACGCGCTCATGCGCACACCCTATCTCGACAGCATCCGGCCCACGGCACCCATCAGCTCGGCAGCCTGCTCGTTGGGGTCGGTGGGACCGCCGTGGCCCCCGACCAGACAATGACGGACGTGATCGTCCACGAGTCCGAGTGCCACCTTGTCGATGGCCGCCCGGATCGCGTTGATCTGGGTCACGACGTCGATGCAGTACCGGTCCTCCCGGACCATGTTCGCCACGCCCCGGACCTGCCCCTCGATCCTGCCGAGCCGAGCCAGGAGCTGGTCCTTGGTGGCCGAATAGCCCCTCGCCTGTTGCGCCACCCCTCGTACCTCCTTCACCCAGGCTTCTTGCCACAGCGCGGCATGTCGCGCCCTGATACCCTACAGGGGTATAAGGGTACCAGGCTGTCGGACGGCGGGAGACAGGCCGAGGAGGTGCCGGGCTGAGCGTGGTAGCGAGCTTCCCCAACACGGGGACAAGGAGCGGGGCGTGACCGGCGCGGAGATCGTGGTCACAGCAGGCGGTCTCGCGCTGGCCGGGTTCCTGGCCTGGTACTTCTTCGGTCCCCGAGAGTCGGGGCGTGCCTCGCTCCGCGAGGGGATCCAAGAGGTCGAGGTCACGGTGAAGGGCGGCTACTCACCCAACGTCATACGCGTCCGCGAGGGGGTCCCACTCCGCATCGTCTTCGACCGGCGCGAGGGAGGAGAGTGCACCTCCGAGGTCGTCTTCCCGGACTTCCGCCTCCGCCGCTCGCTCCCGGCGTTCCGGCGGACCGAGGTGCGGCTCGTTCCGGAGCGGACCGGCGAGTTCGGGTTCGCCTGCGGGATGAACATGGTTCACGGCACCCTCCTGGTCGAGGAGGGGGGCGGTGCGGAGGGGGATGGCGGCCGGGGCCTGGCCACCCTCGATGATCCGGGGACAGGGACCGAGGTCGGGCACGACCACGATCAGCCGAGGACCGTCGCTTTCGAGGAGAACCCTGACAAGGGGCAGGTCGCCCTGGCGCTCCGGGGCGGGGTGGCCGTCTGCCCCGCATGCCTCGGGACGATCTCCGATTCGCTCAAGGAGACCTCCGGGGTGAAGTGGGCGAACCCCGATCTGGTCAACGACCGCGTCGTCGTGGGCTTCGACCCCAAGGCCGTGGGGGTGGAGGATCTCCGCGGCGTCGTGGCGTCCCGCGGCTACCGGGTCGAGGCTCCGGGTCGGGGGGAGGAGCCGGAGGACGAGGAAGCCCAGGCCCGCCGCCGTGAGATCAGGGACCTCTGGCGCCGGGTGGTCGTCGGCGCCGTCCTCACCGCGCCGGTCGTCCTGGCCATCATGGGCGCCGAGGTCTTCGAGGCGCGGTGGATGCCCGAGCTCCTCATGAACCCGTGGTTCCAGCTGGCCCTAACCACGCCGGTCTTCCTCTACACGGGTTGGCCCATCCACACGGTGGGCTGGAGCACGCTCCGCCACCGGAGCGCCGAGATGAACACACTCATCACGCTGGGCACGACGGCGGCGTTCGCCTACAGCGTCCTGGTCACCGTGGCGCCAGGGATCCTCCCCGTGGAGGTGCGGGACGTCTACTACGAGGCGGTCGGGGTGATCCTCACGCTGATCCTGCTCGGGCGTCTCCTGGAGGCCAAGGCCCGAGCCGGCACCGGCGAGGCGATCCGCAAGCTCCTCGGCCTCCGCCCCCGCACCGCTCGGGTGCTCCGGGACGGGGCCGAGGTGGACATCCCTATCGACCAGGTCCGGGTGGGCGACGAGGTCGTCGTCCGTCCAGGCGAGAAGGTCCCCGTCGACGGCGACATCATCGATGGGAGGTCGACCCTGGACGAGTCGATGGTCACCGGCGAGTCCGTGCCTGTGGACAAGGAGCCGGGCGACGCGGTGGTCGGGGCCACCGTGAACCAGACCGGTTCTTTCCGGTTCCGGGCTACGGCCGTCGGGTCGGATACGCTCCTGGCCCAGGTGATCCGGCTGGTCCAGGAGGCCCAGGCGTCGAGGGCGCCGATCCAGCGGCTGGCCGACAAGGTCTCGAGCTACTTCGTCCCCGCCGTGATCTTCATCGCCATCGCCACTTTCGTGCTGTGGTTCGACCTGGGGCCGGGCCAGCCGCTCACCCTGGGCCTGGTCAGCGCCGTGTCGGTGCTGATCATCGCCTGCCCGTGCGCCCTCGGTCTGGCGACTCCGCTGTCGATCATGGTCGGGACCGGCAAGGGGGCCGAGAATGGGGTGCTGATCCGCTCGGCGGAGTCGCTGGAGACGGCGCACACGGTCGGCACCGTGGTCCTGGACAAGACGGGGACCGTGACCAGGGGCGAGCCCTCCCTGACGGACGTGGTGCCGCTGGACGGGATGGACGAGCAGTCCCTCCTGCGGCTGGCTGGCTCAGCCGACAGGTTGTCCGAGCATCCCCTGGCCGAGGCGGTCGTCGCGGGAGCAGGGCGACGCGGCGTCGAGCTCGCGGAGCCGCGGGGTTTCGAATCGGTGACCGGACGAGGGGTCCGTGCCACGGTCGACGGTCGGGAGCTCCTGGTGGGCAACCGGCGCCTGCTGGAGGAAGAGGGGGTGGACCCCGAGCCTCTGGAGGAGGCGGCCGGCCGCCTGGAGTCCCAGGGGAAGACCGTCATCCGGGTTGCCGCGGACGGCAAGCCGGTGGGGGTGGTCGCCGTGGCCGACACGGCCAAGCCGGAGAGCGCCGCCGCCATCGCGGCCCTCCGGCGCAGGGAGGTCGAGGTGGTCCTCATGACCGGAGACAACCGCCGCACGGCCGAGGCCATCGCCCGGGAGGTGGGGATCGGCCGCGTCCTGGCCGAGGTCCTCCCCGACGACAAGGCCGCGGAGGTCGCCAGGCTCCAGGGCGAAGGCCGCGTGGTGGCCATGGTCGGCGTCGGCATCAACGATGCGCCTGCGCTGGCCCAGGCGGACGTGGGCGTGGCCATCGGGACCGGGACGGACGTGGCCATCGAGGCCTCAGACGTCACGCTGATCTCGGGGGACCTCCGGGGGGTGGTCTCGGCGCTCGACCTGAGCCGTTCGACCATGCGCAACATCCGCCAGAACCTGTTCTTCGCCTTCTTCTACAACGTGGCCGGGATCCCTATCGCCGCGGGGATCCTGTACCCGTTCATCGGGCTGCTCCTCAACCCGATCATCGCGGCGGCCGCGATGGCGCTCAGCTCGCTGTCGGTGGTGACGAACGCGAACCGCCTCCGGACGTTCCGGCCCGTCCCGCTACCGGACGCCACGCCACCACGGGTCGAGGTTCGCGTCGAGGTCCCCGAGAGGAAGAAGGAGGAGGAGATGGCGACCGTGCGAGACCCCGTGTGCGGTATGGACATCGACCCGGCCACAGCGGCGGGGTCCGAAGAGTACGAGGGCTCGACCTACTACTTCTGCTCCCAGGGGTGCCTGGAGCGGTTCAGGGAGCGGCCCCAGGACTTCGCGACCGCGGGAGAGTGAGCGCTACTTCATCGCGGCGAGGAGCGCGTCACACGCCTCCTGGCACCGCCTGCAGGCCTCCGCGCAGATCGCGCAGTGCTCCATGTCGCCGTGCCGCTCACACTCCTCGGCGCATGTGGCGCATGCTTCGCGGCACGCCTCCAGCTGGGACTTCGTGAGGGGGGCGTCGTACTCGGTCTGGCGCGTCAGGACACGGCCCGTCGTCTCGCAGATGTCCGCGCAGTCGAGGTTCAGCCTTATGCACTTGCGAAGCTCGAACACTGCGTCCTTCTCGGAGAGACAGGCGTCGGCGCAGCTGGTGCATGTCTGAGCACAGGCGAAGCACTCCTCGATACACCGCGCCAGGACGCCCCGGTCCACGTTCCCGGGCCACGGGTGGGCGTCGAGCATCCTCTGGATCTCGGCCACGGCCATCTCGCTCTCCTTCCGCCTCGGGGCTCTCACTGCACCTACCCGCCCGTCCCAGCGGCAAACAGGTCCTCCGCGACGGTCGCTGCCGCGACCCGGTAGTCTTGGGGGGTGCCGTACCGGTTGATCCGCGGAGCAGCGCTGGCGATCCTCGTCGTAGCGATCATCGCGCTGTCCTTGGCGCTGATCCTGCACATGGTCACGGTCGACCACGCGAACGCCACCCTGGTGGGCTGCCTCGCGGTCCTGGCGCTAGCCGTCGCCCTTGGTCCGCCTGCACCCCGGCGGGTGCCCGTGCTGAGCCGGGGCACGCAGACGCCGCCCGGCTCGCTCGGCGGCCTGCTTCCGGACCCCGACCGTCCCCCGGAGCTTCGCGGGCCCCTCCTCTGCTGATCTCCTCCTGACAGGCTCGCACTCCGTCAGGCAAGGAGGTGCTCTCCTGTTCCGCAAGAGGTTCCAACTGATACTCGGCGGGTTGCTACTCGCGTTCACGCTCATGCCCGCCCCGAGCGTCCTCGGCGCACGGGGTTGGCCTGCTGGTGGCCGCCGGCACGCAGCTCGCAACCTATCGCGAGCGCCAGGGCGCCTACGAGGTGGTGGACCAACCGGATGCGCGTCGGAGAGCGACCTGCCGTGGGGATGAAGGCGCCGGACGAGCGGATGTTGGAGACCCAGCCGGTCAAATGGTCACACCGCCGGCTCCTCGTCTCGATCCTGCTGGCCGCGTCGCTGCTCGTCCCCGCGTTGATCCTCCGGGCGGCGTGCGTGGGGAAAGCGTGCCTCGGCCCCGAGCAGACCAGCGGAGAGGTCCCGTTCTGCTCACTCAACCCAGACCTCCGACGCCTCATCGAGACGGGGTTCTACGAGGGCCGCTCTCCGAACGTCCTGGCCGTCACCGGCTCGACGGCGGTTGTCGGCGGTACCGGGCCCGACGCATCGTCTCGGGATCCGTGGCCCTCGGCGAGGTCGGAGGAGTCGCGGCGGATCCCCCTCGTCTTGGCGGGCGCCCGGGTCGTGCCCGGCGGCTCCCCTCCCGCGGGGATCGGTCTGGAGGATGTCGCGCCCACGGTGGCCGAGCTGATCGAGCTGGGTCGTCCCCACCCCAGGGTGCGCTCGGGGGAGACCATCCCCGGGATCGTCCGCGGAGGAGCGCTTCCCCGCCTCGTCGTCGAGGTGGTGTGGGCTGAGGTGGGGACCGAGGAGCTGGAGGCGGATCCGGGTGCCTGGCCGTCGCTGCGCTCCCTGCGGCGGGACGGGGCGGGAACGATGAACGCGGCGATCCCCTCCCTGCCGCTGGACCCCGCCGCTGCGCTCACCACCCTGGGGACCGGCGGCACACCGGCGGAGCACGGCATCGTCGGCACCGTCGTCCTCAACGAGAAGGGTCAGGTCGCGCCGGCGTGGGGGAGAGGGGCTCCCTTCTCTGTCATCGCCACCCTCCCCGAGCACCTCGACGAGCTCCGGGGGCAAGAGCCGAGGATCGGTGTCGTGGGCGCTGAGCCGTACGACCCGCGGGTGGTCGGCGGCAATTGGTACCCCGAGAGCGACCGCGACGACGTTGCGCTCGTCCCCGGCCCCCCGGCCCGCCAGGTCGAGGCCGCATCCCGCCTCCTTGCGCTCGGGTACGGCGCCGACGAGGTGCCCGATGTCCTCGCCGTCGTGATGCGGGGGAGCGTCCGGGCCATGGACGTCGCGCTCGGGCGTCTGGTGAAGGAGGCTCGGCGCGTCTCCGGCGGCCGGCTGGCGGTCGTGGTCACCGCGACCGGTTCGGCTAACCGAGGCCGGCCCCGGGTCGCGGCCGGGTGGATCGAGCGGCGGGTCGAGGAACGCCTCGGCGTGGACCTCATCGAGGCGAGCACGGCAGGCGGGTTCTTCCTGGACCAAGACGCCCTCACGAAGCAGGACGCGTCGGACGATCAGATCATCGACGCCCTGCGGGAACTGCGGGCGCGGGACGGCCGGCTCCTCTTCTCCAACGTGTTCCCGGCGTTCGCTGTTACCCTGGGTCGGTACTGCTGATGGAGCTCGTCAAGCCGGTCGAGCCGGTCGCCGTAGCACCGCCCCGCACCCGCGCGTTCCCCTGGCGCCAGGTCGGCCTGTTGCTGGGTGTCGTCGCCGGGGGGGTGACCCTCCTGGAGATCCTGCGGACCTCGGGGTGGCCCCAGTTCAGGGTGTTCTTCCTGGTGGCCGGCGGGATCCTGATCGAGGCGTTCCCCTTCATCCTGATCGGGGCGGTCGTGGCCGGGGCCATGGAGGCCTTCGTCCCCGACCGGGTCTTCACCCGCATCGGGGGGCTGCCCCGCGCCGTACAGGTCCCGGTCGCCGGCGTGGCCGGTTTCGCCATGCCGCTGTGCGACTGCGCCACGATCCCGGTTACAAGGCGGCTGCTCCGCAAGGGCGTCGCCCCGCAGGCCGCGATCACGTTCATGCTCGCCGCACCGATCGTCAACCCGGTCGTGATCCTTTCCACGGCGTTCGCCTACAAGGCCCGCGGGCTGATGGTGCCGATGGTCCTGGGTCGGCTGGGCCTCGGACTCGTCGTGGCTGCGGCCGTTGGGTGGGTTCTCGGCCACCGGAGCCGGGACGAGCTCCTCAGGTCGTCCTCCGACGTCCACGAGCACCATGACGGCCATTCGGACCCGGGCCATGACGCGTCCGATATCTGCGAGGACGGGTGTTGCTCGACCGGAGCGGAGCGCTCCAGACCGCGTGTGTTCTTCGGCTCCGTCGCGGGCGAGTTCGCGGTGCTCGGGAAGTACCTCGTGCTGGGGGCGGCCGTCGCGGGCCTGATGAAGGCGTTCGTCCCGCAGTCGGTGCTCGCCACGGTGGCGGAGGTGCCCATCCTCAACATGCTGGCCCTGATGGGCCTCGCCGCGATGCTGTCGCTGTGCTCGTCATCGGATGCCTTCGTGGCCGCCTCGTTTACGCAGTTCGGCCCGGCCTCCCAGCTCGCCTTCCTCGTCTCCGGCCCGATGTTCGACGCGAAGCTCGGGATGCTGTACAAGGCGTCTTTCAGCAAGGGGTTCGTCCGCACGCTCGTGATCTCGGTGTTCGCCTTCACGGTGGTCGGGACCGTTTGGATGGAGGTCCTGATCGGATGAGCGGACGCTGGATCGCCTCGCGTGTCCTGGTGGGCTTCGTCCTCGCCGTGTGGGCCGCGGTCTTCTGGTACCTGCTGCTCACAGGGAGGTCGTCGCTCTACCTCTCGAAGCGGGTCGAGTGGGTGGTCCCCGTCGGGGCGATCCTCCTCACCGTCATTGCGCTCGGGCGACTGCTGACCGCGCGCGGCGGTGGCGAGGAGGGCGCCGTTAGCCGGAGGTACACCCTCGGGCTATCGGCGGTGGTGCTTCCTGCCGCAGCGCTCCTGGTGCTGCCTCCTCAGACCCTCGGCTCGTTCGCAGCCTCGCAGCAGTCCCTGGCGAACGGCTACTCGGCCGGGTCGGCGGACCTCGAATCTGGAGAGGTGACCCTCGCCGCGGTCGCCGCGGCGATGTGGTCGAAGGACTCCCAGAAGATGCTGGCAGAGCGGGCGGGGACGGAGGTCTCGTTCGTCGGATTCGTAGACAGACGGGAGGGGATGCCGGCGGACGAGTTCATGCTTACGCGGTTCCTGGTCTCGTGCTGCGTCGCCGACGCACTGGGCGTCTCGGTGCGCGTGGTGGGTGCCCCGCCGGGGAAGTTCCAGCCGGACCAGTGGGTCCGGGTGACCGGCGCCTTCTATTCGCTGGGCAAGGAATCGATCGTGGACGCCTCAGGCATCGAGGCCGTGCCACGCCCGGAGGATCCCTACCTCAGCGTGTAGGGTCCGGCCCCGCGCCTTGCGGGATGTGACGGCGAGCATCGCGGCTGCCACACCCCCGTGCTGACAACGGTGCTAACGAACGGGCCATAACCAGGCCATAACCAGACGGACGGAACGGCACCAGACGACAGAATCGCGCAAACGCGCACCTCATGATCCGTGGGTCGGAGGTTCACGTCCTCCCCGCCCCACCACCTTCTACCTGCCACTTTGCCGAGACGCCCCGTTTCCGGACGGCCCGAGGCCCGAATTTGCCAACGGATTGCCAACCCCCGAGAGGCGTGGACTCAGTGTGTGTCCTCCAGCACCAAGGCGGCCTCCCGGGGTCCGTCCTGCCAGGCGGGCTGTAGACAGCGACGGTGAAGGAGGTGCTGGCGTGGCCCAGGACGGCCGAGACGATCACCGCGTGGACGCCTCGGGGCCCCAGTTCGGTGGCAACGGCGTGGCGCACGTCGTCTGCTCTCCTGGTAGCGAAGCCGCTCTTGCTCTTCTGGCGCCTCCCGCCGGGGAGCGGGTGCTGGCCGATGTCGACGATGAACTCCCACGTGCGCCGCTTCCGAACGTGACCCCTCATGGCCTGCATCCTTGCCGTCCCGATGGCGGAGGCCGCTGACGGTAGAGCGAGCTCAGCGGGCCTGCGGATTCCGCATCCGCTGTTCCGACCGGGACCAGGGCAGAAGGGCCCCGTTGCCAAGGCGATGCCAACCTCAAGGGGCAACAGGAATGGATCGAGAAAGAGGTCTACTCGTCCGGCTCTTCGGCTGGCCGCAGCAGCCACCGGTAACCGATCCCCGGGTCGGTGGCGATGATCTGCGGCCGTCCCGGATCCGATTCGATCTTCCGCCGTAGCTGGCTGATGAAGACTCGGAGCACGTCGAGATCCTCCGAGTAGCCCGGCCCCCATACGCGCTCCAGCAACCACCGGTGGGTGAGCAGCTTTCCCGGGTATTCCGACAGGGCTTCGAGCAGCCCCCACTCGGTCTTGGTCAGCCGGACCTCCTCCCCCTTCCGGGTCACGCGGCGGGTGTCGACGTCGATCTCCACGTCGTCCCTCTTGAAGCGCACCGGCCTCGGCCCGCCCTGGGTCTCCGCCCGCCTGAGGAGCGCCCGTACCCGGGCCATTAGCTCCTCGATCCCGAAGGGCTTGGTCAGGTAGTCGTCGGCCCCGAGGTCAAGAGCGGCCACCTTGTCGGACTCCTCCTCCCGCACGGAGAGGATGAGGATCGGTGCCGAACTCCGTCGCCTGAGCTGCTGGCACACGGAGAGCCCGTCACGCTCCGGCAGGTTCAGGTCAAGGATGACCAGATCGGGTTCGGAGGCCGCCGTCACGGACAGGGCCTCCTCTCCGTCGCGTGCTTCCAGCACTTCGTACCCGCGGGTCGTGAGGGCACGCCCAACCGCCCTTCGGATCTGCTGCTCGTCGTCCACGACGAGCACGCGAGCCTTCTTCATCACGTGGGAACGGTAACGTTCGCCGGGAGCGAGAAGGCGAACGTCGCCCCGCCACCCGGTGTGTCCTCGACCCAGATCTCCCCGTCCATGAGAGAGAGGAACCCTTTGGCGATGGCCAGGCCCAGCCCGGTACCGAGACGCGGGTGCCGCTCGGTGACCTGGTAGAAGGGATAGAAGAGCTGTTCCCGGGTGTCCTGGGCGACGCCCTTGCCTTGGTCGATGACACGGACCGTCACCCTGCCCTGGGCCGGCACCGCCTGGACCTCAAGCCTATTGCTGTCGTTCTCCCTGGCGGCCTTTGCCGCGTTGTCCAGCAGGTTCGTCAGCACCCGATCCAGGAAGACCGGGTCGGCTCGCACGAGCGTCACGCTCGCGCCCATCCTCACCACCACATCGAGCTCGGGCCATTGGCGTCCCGCACGGTCGACGCAGGCCGACACCACCTCCGACAGATCCACGGTCTGGATGCGGGGCTTGAGGATCCCTCCCTCTATCCGCGACATGTCCAGGAGGTTGGTGATCATGCTGATCAGCCTGTCCGTTTCGATATCGATGCTCAGGAGAGCGTCGCGCTCCGAACCCCCCCTGGCATCTTGAGACAGGAGGTCTGTCACCGAGGCCTTGATCGCGGCGAGCGGGGTGCGGAGGTCGTGGGAGACGGCAGCGAGAAGAGACCGCCTGACCTCCTCGGTTCGCCGGAAGTCTTCGGTCTCCGCTGCGACCCGAAGGAGGCGGTCGCGCTCCAGCACCAAGGCGAACTCGTCGCAGAACGCTCGCATGACCCTGCTCTCTGCCGGGGTCAGGGGAGGGCGCTCCCGCCGGAGCAGGAACAACCCCAGGACCCGGCCCCCGACGGAGAGCGGCAGTCGCTCCGGAGGCCATGGCCCGGAGTCCGTGTCGCGGGAGGGTGCCAGTTCCCCCGGTTCGACACCCGCCGCGACCTGCTCCCGAAGCTCCCGGGTGTCGGGATCTTGGACCCACAGCGACCCGGCCGAGAAGCCGAACAGCTCGAGCAGTCGAGAGAGGACCGATTCGTACGTCTCCGGCCCTGGGACCGCTGCCACAAGCTCCGCACTGAGCGTCTGCAGGATCCGGAGCTCTTCCTCCCGCGCCTCGGCGGCCTCTGCCCGCTCGGTGGCCCGGGCCAGCAGCGCGGAGATGAAGATGGAGAGGCCGAGGAACACGAACAGCACCACGACGTGCTCCCCTCGCGCCAGGACGAACGTGTGGTACGGGGGGAGCTGGAAGAAGTTGAACGTCAGGAACCCGAGGAACGAGGCCAGGATCCCCGGGCCGAGGCGACCGATCGCCGCGGAGACCACCACCACGATCAGGTAGGCGAACCCCTTGGACACGTCGGTGGTCTCCTCGCGCACCGGCAGGAAGGCGAGGGTCACCCCCGCGGTCCCGAGGAGAGCCACGGCGTAGCCGGCCACCCGGCGCCACGGGGACCGCCCCATCAGCCGGGCCAGGGGAGCCCGGGCGGGTGCTGGCCGGCTGCCGTCGCCGGCCGGAGTTCGCCCCAGCCTCCCAAGAAGCGCCATGCAGCTCCAGTGTGCCAGCGCCGAGCCCGCCCCAGAGGGGGTCCGAACGCCTCCCCCCAAACCCAAAGGAATCCCATAGGCCGAGGCCCGGCTTCCTCACGGGAGCCTAAGGGCCCGCTCCTACGCTGGCGAGAGGAAAGGAGCGCGGTGGACGACGTTCTCATGGTGGTCCTGACGTCGGTGGCGATGGCTCTGCTGTTCGGCCTGATTCGGTGGCTGGAGCGCGTATGAGCGTGGCCGACATCATCGAGCTGGCGATCGCCGCCGCCCTGCTCGTGTACCTCACCTACGCCCTGATCCGCCCAGAGAGGTTCTGAATGGGCGGCGTCACCCTCCTGCTCGTGCTCACGGTGGCCCTGACCCCGCCTCTGGGGGCCTACATCCACGGCGTGTACACACGGGAGCGCATCGGACGGGCCGAGGCACTCGTGTACCGGCTGATCGGCGTGCGGCCGACCGTGGAGCAGTCCTGGCGCCGGTATGCCACCTCGGTGCTGTGGTTCAGCATGGCCGGGCTCGCCCTCCTGTACCTGTTGATGCGCCTCCAGGGCTCCCTTGGCCTGAACCCGCACGGACTTCCGGGGGTGAACCCGTACGTGGCTTTCAACACCGCCGTCAGCTTCACCACCAACACCAACTGGCAGGCCTACGGCGGCGAGACGACCATGAGCTACCTCACCCAGATGCTCGGCCTGACCGTGCAAAACTTCGTCTCGGCGGCGGTCGGGATGGCGGTCCTCGTGGCCCTGATCCGAGGCTTCGTCCGAACGAACACCGACAAGGTCGGCAACTTCTGGCGGGACCTGGTCCGCACCGTGCTTTACATCCTGCTTCCGCTCTCGGGGATCGTCACGATCCTGCTGGTCTCCCAGGGCGTGGTCCAGAACCTCGGCGCCTACCGGCCCGTGGAGGGCATCCAGGGCTTCCAGCAGCTGATCGCCCAGGGGCCGGCCGCCTCGCAGATCGCCATCAAGCAGCTGGGGACCAACGGCGGCGGCTTCTTCAACGTCAACTCCGCCCACCCCTTCGAGAACCCAACGCCCATCTCCAACTTCGTGGAGGCCCTCAGCATCCTGCTGATCCCCGCAGCCCTGACGTACACCTTCGGGAAGATGGTCGGGAGCGTCCGCCAGGGATGGGCGCTGTTCGCGGCCATGCTGGTCCTGTTCCTGGCCGGCCTGGCCCTCACGATCCCCGGCGAGCGAGCGGCCACCGAGGCCATGCGGGCCGCGGGCGTCTCCGCCTCCGCCCCCAACCTCGAGGGCAAGGAGGTCCGGATCGGCACGGACGAGGCCGCGTACTGGTCGGTGGCGACCACCGCCGCCTCCAACGGGAGCGTCAACTCGATGCACGATTCCTACAACCCTGGGGGAGGGGCCGTGCAGCTGTTCAACATCGCCGTGGGGGAGGTCATCTTCGGCGGAGTGGGGAGCGGTCTGTACGGGATGCTGTTCTACGCCATCCTCGCGGTGTTCATCGGCGGGCTGATGGTGGGGCGCACACCGGAGTACCTGGGCAAGAAGATCCGAGCCCGGGAGGTCAAGCTCTCGATCATCGGGCTGATCGCCCCGTTCCCGCTGGTCCTGGGGCTCACCGCGGTGGCCGTGGTGACCCCCGCCGGCCTGGGGGCCCGGCTGAACGCCGGCCCCCACGGGTTCAGCGAGATCCTGTACGCGTTCAACTCCCAGGCCAACAACAACGGCTCGGCGTTCGCCGGGCTCGCTGCCGGCGAGCCGCTGTACGCGGTCGCCGGGGGGGTGGCCATGATCCTCGGGCGGTTCGTTCCCCTGCTGGCCGCGCTGGCCCTGGCCGGGAGCCTGGGCGGGCAGGGCAGGGTCCCCGCCTCGTCGGGGACGCTCCGGACCGACACGGCGCTGTTCGTGGGGCTGTTGGTCGGGGTGATCGTCATCATCGGGGCCCTGACCTTCCTTCCGGCCCTGTCCCTAGGACCGATCGTCGAAGC
The DNA here is from genome assembly GCA_052039025.1 of Actinomycetota bacterium. Lineage (GTDB taxonomy): Bacteria > Actinomycetota > UBA4738 > UBA4738 > CALAEC01 > CALAEC01. The sequence continues at coordinate 26,706 of JBQGDK010000144.1, read as the reverse complement.
ACTCGGGGGAGGGGGGCTGACCTGATGGCGGCCACGACCCGCGGGCGGGGGCACGGGCGTCGGGGCCGTCCGCTGTTCGACCCGCCCATCGTCCGGGCGGCGGCGGCGGCGAGCCTGTGCAAGCTCGACCCGAGGACGCTCCTGCGTAACCCGGTGATCTTCGTCGTCGAGGTGGTCTCGGTGATCGTCTCGGTCCGGGTGGTGACCGATGTGGTCCGGGGCGGCCCGCTCGCCTTCGATCTGGCCATCGCAGCTGGGCTGTGGTTCACGGTCCTGTTCGCCAACTTCGCCGAGGCCATGGCCGAAGGCAGGGGCAAGGCGCAGGCCGACACCCTTCGGCGAACGCGTGCGGAGCTGGTAGCCCGCCGGCTCGCCGACGATGGCCGGGAGGAGCAGGTGCCGGCCTCGGACCTCGCCCCCGGGGACGTGGTGATGGTCCGGGCCGGCGAGCTGATCCCCGGGGACGGCGAGGTCATCGAGGGGGTGGCCTCGGTGGACGAGTCGGCCATCACCGGGGAGTCGGCTCCCGTGATCCGGGAGTCGGGAGGGGACCGCTCCGCGGTGACCGGGGGGACCAAGGTCCTCTCCGACTGGATCAAGGTGCAGATCACCGCCCGCCCCGGCGAGTCGTTCATCGACCGGATGATCGCCTTAGTGGAAGGGGCCAAGCGACAGAAGACCCCCAACGAGATCGCCCTGTCCCAGCTCCTGACGGCGTTCGCGATCATCTTCCTGATCGTGGTAGTGGCCCTCCAGCCCTTCGCCATCTACGCGGGGCGGAGGGTCTCCGACGCCGTGCTCATCGCCCTGTTCGTGACCCTGATCCCCACCACCATCGGCGGGCTGCTGTCGGCGATCGGCATCGCCGGGATGGACCGCCTGGTCCAGCGGAACGTGCTGGCCATGAGCGGCCGGGCGGTGGAGGCCGCCGGGGACGTGGCCACCCTGCTCCTGGACAAGACGGGGACCATCACCATGGGAAACCGGCAGGCGGTGGCGTTCGTCCCCGCCCCCGGGGTCTCGGAGCGGGAGCTGGCCGAGGTGGCCCAGCTGGCCTCGCTGGCGGACGAGACCCCCGAGGGGCGCTCGGTGGTGGTCCTGGCCAAGGAGCGGTTCGGCCTCCGGGAGCGGGACCTTCTGGAGGCCCGGGCCCGGTTCGTCCCGTTCACGGCGCAGACCCGGATGAGCGGCGTGGACCTCGATGGGGTGGAGATCCGAAAGGGAGCCGTGGACGCCGTGGCCGGGTGGTCGGGCCGGGAGATTCCTTCCGAACTCCACTCCGAGATCGAGCGCATCTCGAGAGCGGGTGGGACGCCCCTCCTGGTGGTCAGGGATCGGGTCTCCCTCGGGGTGATCCAGCTGAAGGACGTGATCAAGGAAGGGCTGGTGGAGCGGTTCGAGCAGCTCCGGAGGATGGGCATCCGGACAGTGATGATCACCGGGGACAACCTGCTGACCGCAGCGGCCATCGCCCACGAGTCCGGAGTCGACGACTTCCTGGCCGAGGCCACCCCCGAGGCCAAGATGGAGCTCATCCGCCGGGAGCAGGAGGGGGGGCGCCTGGTGGCCATGACCGGCGACGGCACCAACGACGCACCGGCTCTGGCCCAGGCCGACTGCGGGGTGGCCATGAATACCGGAACCTCGGCGGCCAAGGAAGCGGGGAACATGGTGGACCTCGACTCGAACCCCACCAAGCTCCTCGACGTGGTGGAGATCGGCAAGCAGCTCCTGATCACCAGGGGAGCGCTGACCACCTTCTCGATCGCCAACGACGTGGCCAAGTATTTCGCCATCATCCCGGCGATGTTCGCCAGCACGTACCCGGCCCTCGAAGCCCTGAACATCATGGGCCTCAGGTCGCACGAGTCCGCGATCCTGTCCGCGGTCATCTTCAACGCCCTGATCATCGTGGCCCTGGTGCCGCTGGCCCTCCGTGGGGTGCGGTACCGGCCCCTGGGGGCGGAGGGGCTCCTCCGACGCAATCTGCTGATCTACGGGCTCGGCGGGCTGGTCGTGCCGTTCGTCGGGATCAAGCTGATCGACCTCGCGCTAGCGCTGGTGGGGTTCCCGTGATCCGGACACAGCTCCGAGCCCTCCTCGCCGTCCTGGTCCTGGCCGTCCTCACCGGGGTCGTCTATCCGCTGGCTGTGACGATGTTCGCCCAGATCGCCTTCCCCGAGAAGGCCGACGGATCGCTCATACGCGTGGACGGGCGTCCCGTGGGGAGCTCCCTGATCGGCCAAAGGTGGGAGGGGGAGGAGTGGTTCCACGGGCGTCCCTCGGCTGCGCAGTACGACGCGGCGGCCTCGTCCGGATCCAATCTTGGTCCCACGTCGGAGGAGCTTGCTGACCTGATCCGCCACCGGGCCTCGGCGATCCTCGCGTTGGAGGGCCCGTACACGCCTGGCCTCAGGGCCTCGGACATCCCCGTCGATCTCCTCACCGCGTCCGCCAGCGGGCTGGACCCCCACATCTCGCCGGCGGCGGCCGAGTTCCAGGCTCCTCGGATCGCGGCCGTCCGGGACCTCCCACTCGGCCAGGTCCGCGCGTTGATCACACGCCACACGGAGGGCAGATCCCTCGGGCTGTTGGGGGAGCCGCGGGTCAACGTCCTGGAGCTGAACGTGGCTCTCGGGGGGATGGACGGGTGATCGAGGAGCGTCCGCAAGGACCGCGCCGGGTGCTCGTCCTCGGGCGCACGGCAGACCTGGACCTTGAGGTCGCCGCCCGAGACGCGGCGGCTCGGGGGAGGGGGTTGGTCCTGATCAGCGTCGGACTCCAGATCGGGCCGGCGCAGAAAGCTATCCTCGACGGGGCGTTGGCCTTGTCCCCCACGCTTGAGCTACCCCTCGATGAGATTTGGGCGGCCGGACCGGAGAGCGCGATCAATCACCTTCAGGACGAAGACGAGGTGGCCATTGTGGCGTCGGGACGAGAGCGACGACGGCTGGAGCGGGCCCTCGGCGTGGTCCCTGCCCAGAGCCCGCAGCGAACGGCCTCCCGGGAGCGCGGGGGGCCAGGATCGGGAAGGTCGTCATCGAGGGCGGACCGTGCTCCCCGCGCGGTTGAGGGAAACGGTTCCAGGGCTGTCGCCGGCCGCGAACGGCAACAGCAGGTGGCCATCGAGACCAGGGAGACAGCGCGCGATGCCCCCGGGCCCCAGGTGGGCTCTGAATCGGTGGAGGCCCTGGCCGGCCGGGACATCCCCCAGCCCGTCCTCCAGACCGTTTGGACCAAGGCGCAGGCTCAGGCCAGGAAGCGGGGGGCGCTCCGGGTCTACCTGGGAATGGCCCCCGGCGTGGGGAAGACATACGCCATGCTCGGCGAGGGCCAGCGCCGCCTCTCCCGGGGCACCGACGTCGTGGTGGGCATCGTTCAGACCTACGGGCGTCGGAAGACCATCGAGATCCTCGAGGGGCTGGAGATCATCCCGCCCCAGAAGCTGGACTACCGCGGCACGACCTTCGAGGAGATGGACGCCGAGGCCGTCATCCGGCGTCGACCCGAAGTGGTCCTCGTCGATGAGCTAGCCCACACCAACATCCCCGGCAGTCGGCGGGCCAAACGGTGGGAGGACGTCCTGGACATCCTGGCGGAAGGGATCGTGGTCATCTCCACGCTCAACATCCAGCACGTGGCCAGCCTCAACGACGTGGTGGCGGGGATCACCGGCATCCGCCAGCAGGAGACCATCCCCGACTGGGTTCTCGACCTGGCCGATCAGGTCGAGCTGGTGGACATGTCCCCGTATGCCCTCCAGCGCCGCATGGTCCACGGCAACGTCTACCCAGACCCCCGGAAAGCGGAGCTGGCCCTGAGGAGGTTCTTCACCACGGAGAACCTCACCGGCCTCCGCGAGCTCGCCCTCATGCGGGTAGCGAACAAGGTGGACGAGGACCTTCTCAAGCGGTGGTCCAGGGCCAGGACGCCGGAGACCAGGGAGCGGATCCTCGTGTGTGTGTCCGGCTCGGGTGATCCCGAACAGCTCGTCCGCCGGGGGGCCAGGATGGCCCAGCGCGCTCGGGGCGACCTGGTCGTCCTGCACATCCTCACGGGGGACGCGGATCCCGCCCCCGAATGGAGGGCCCGGATGACGCGGTTGGCCGAGGAGCTTGGGGGGGAGTTTCAGATCGTCGAGGCGGAGGACCCGGTCGAGGGAGCGCTCTCGTTCGCCTACCGGCAGGGTGTCACGCAGATCGTGGTGGGGGAGTCGCTGCGATCGCGGTGGCAGGAACTGCTACGCGGATCCTTCGTCAGTCGGCTGATCCGGAGGGCCTCCAATGTGGACGTCCATGTGATTGCTCGCTCGGAGCGCTGAGGGCAGCTGCGGCTTTCGATGGAATGGGCGTTCGCTAGGGGGGTTGCCAGCAGGATGACCACAAGGAGCGATCCCACGGCCACGAGCACGAAGCGGGTTGGCACGAGGTGGGGGAACCAGAAAGGGAAGGCATCCAGCGCGGGGTCGACATACGCCCTCACATCGATGCGCCCCAACGTCGGATCAGCCGTCTTCTTGAAGGCGGGCCGACTGGACCGCTTCTTCTCGACTTCGAGACCGCATTTCGCGGAGCGGTGGAGCGGGGCCTCAGCGCCCTGGGGGAAGATGCGCTGGATCCGTTTCCGCCACATCGATCGAGACTTCCTGGCCATGTTGCGTCGAATGCGGGGCCTGGGTGTAGCCCTGAAGTGCTGGCTCGATCCCGACCGAGGCCGGATGTCAGGGAAGCGGCCATCAACCACCTCCGGCTCCTTCGAGGTCAGCCCCGTTGGGTGGCCTGCCGCCGCGCAAAGAGACGATCGATGGCGTTGTGGCTGCTGATGATCGGATCCTCCTGCGCGAGTTGCGCGACGCGCCCGGCCAAACGTCCTGGCCCCATAAGGAGGAAACCTGGGACTCAGAGCGGGAAACCGGCCCCAGACCGACAATCTCCTCCGGGCCATGGCATCACTCAGGCATTAGGTTGACTTGACAAGACGTCATAATGGCGCCATAATGGCGCCATGGATTTGGGACCGTATCTCCACGAGATCCACCGGCAGCTCGAGTCGGCCGCCGAGGCCAGCGGCGAGGAAGCTCAGGCGGTCGCCGAACGGATCGCCGCGCCGCTGGAGGCGGCCATCCGGTTGGCCCTACAGGACGTCCTGGCGGCGGCGGTCGAGGAGATCACCGTAGAGCTCGCGCCGGGATCGGTCGAGCTGCGGCTGCGGGGGCGCGATCCGGAGTTCGTGGTCACGCCGCCGATGGGACCCTCCACCGAGGAGCTGTCCGAGGGCGGCGGGTCCAGCCAGACCGGGTGGCCGGCACAGGCGGAGGGAGAGGACGACTCGATCTCGCGGATTAACCTGCGGATGCCCGAGTCCCTGAAGACTCGGATCGAGCAGGCGGCGGGCTCCGAGGGGCTCTCGGTCAACTCCTGGCTCGTCCGAGCGGCGTCGGCCGGCTTGGAGCGCGCCGCTTCGGTTCGTCGACGGGAGCGGAGGCCGGTTGGGAACCAGCGGTACACCGGCTGGGCTCGCTGATCACAAGGAGGAGAGAACGATGCCGACGTTCGAAACCCCCGAACCCATCTCCGTTACGGTGGAGCTCGGTGTTGGTGAGGTCCTGATCGTGGCCAGCGACCGCTCGGACACCGTCGTCGAGGTGCATCCCGGCGATCCCGCCAAGAAGGGAGACGTGTCCGCCGCCGAGCAGACCCGCGTGGTGCTCGCCAACGGCAGGCTGCTGGTCACGGCGCCCAAGGGGTGGAGGCGCTGGGCCCCCTGGGGAGGCGGCGAGTCCGTCGACGTGCAGATCGAGCTGCCGTCGGGATCGCGCGTGTGGGGCAATGCCGGCGTCGCGGCCCTGACCTGCAGGGGCCGGATCGGCGAGTGCCGGTACCGGACCGGGGTGGGGGACATCCGCCTCGACGAGGCGAGCCGGGTCGAGCTCAAGACCGGGGCCGGCGACATCACGGTGAGCCGGGTCGAGGACAGGGCCGAGGTAACCACGGGCTCTGGCGCTATTGCGATTGGCGGCGTCGACGGGACCGCGGTCATCAGGAACGGTAACGGCGACACCCGGATCAGCGAAGTTGCCGGTGACGCGCGGGTGAACGCGGCCAACGGCACGATCTCGATCGACCTGGCCCACGCGACGGTGGTCGCGAAGACGTCCAACGGCGATGTTCGTGTTGGTGAGGTACAGCGCGGCGCCATCGTCGCCCACAGCGCGTTCGGCGCGGTGGAGGTGGGTGTTCGTGACGGCGTCGCGGCCTGGCTGGACCTCGATACGAAGTTCGGAAGCGTGCAGAGCGACCTGGACTCCACCGAGGCTCCCGAGCCCGATGAGGATTCGGTCGAGGTTCACGCCCACACCTCCTTTGGCGACGTCAGGGTCCACCGCTCGTTCGCCGGCCGACCAGGGAGGGTGGAGGCATGACGGCCATGCTCCACATCGCGGGACTTCGGAAGTCGTACGGGGACGTGGCAGCCCTGCAGGGTGTCGACATGGACGTCTCCGCCGGGGAGATCGTGGGGCTTCTCGGGCCGAACGGAGCCGGCAAGACCACGATCGTGTCGATCGTCGCCGGCCTTCGGAAGGCCGACGCCGGCGTGGTGGAGGTCGACGGCCTGGATGCGCTGAAGCGTTCGGCCGAGGTTCGCCGGCGGATCGGCCTGGCGCCCCAAGATCTCGGGATCTATCCCGTGGTGTCCGTTCGGAACAACCTCCGGCTGTTCGGCCGCCTGGCAGGCCTGGGCGAGCGTGAACTCCGGGCGCGGATCGATGAGGTTGCCCAGGCGCTGGTCATCACCGAGCTGCTCGACCGGCAGGGTGGCACGCTCTCGGGCGGCCAGAAGCGCCGGGTTCACACCGCCATCGCCCTGCTGCATCGCCCGGCCCTGCTCCTCCTGGACGAAGCCACCACGGGTGCCGACGTCGAGACCCGAGGGCGCATCCTCGACGTGGTTCGAGACCTGGCGGCCCAGGGCTCGACGGTACTCTACTCGACCCACTACCTCCAGGAGGTCGAGGACCTGGGAGCCAGGGTGGTCCTCCTCGACGACGGTCGAGTGATCGCCCGGGGCCACGCGGACGAGCTCATCGCCGCGCACGCCGAGCCCGTGGTGGAGCTGACCTTCCAGGGCGAGGTGCCGGCCGGCTCTCTCGACGGCTCAGCTACCATCGAGGGGGCACGGGTGCGCATCCCAACACGAGATCCGGCCGCGACCCTGGCTGCGGTCCTCCCCAGACTTCCCGCGGGCAGCCTGCGGTCGGTGGAGATCATGCGGCCGAACTTGGAGGCGGTCTACCTGGGCATCACCGGCCGACGCTACGAGGAAGCGGACAAACAGACCGAGGAGGAGGGCGATCGTGTCGTTGCGAGCTAGCGCGGCCATCATGCGTCACGAGTTCCGGGTGATGATGACCGACCCGGGGACGATCATCTTCCTGATCATCATGCCCCTCCTGATGGTGGCGCTGATGCGCCAACTGTTCGTCGGCCCACTCGCCGCCGCCGGGTTCCCCGGGTCGAACGGGTCGGAGTTCGCCGTCCCCGGGATGGCCGTGGGGTTCGCCGCGTTCGGCATCGGCTACGCGGGGTTCACGTTCTTCCGGGATCACGGGTGGGGCACGTGGGACCGGCTGCGGGCCACGCCCGCCACCTCCGCGGACCTGATCGCGGGCAAGGTGGTCCCTACCGTCTCCGTGACCATCCTCCAGCTCGGGCTGCTGTTCGTTCTCGGTGGACCGTTGTTCGACCTCCACATCACCGGATCGGTGATGTCGCTCGCCGTCCTCATCGTGGTCCTGGCGCTCTCTCTGAGCGCCTTCGGGATGGCCGTGACGGCGGTGTCTCGGACCATGAACCAGCTCAATGCATTCGCTACCGTGGGCGGGTTCGGTATGGCCATGCTCGGTGGTGCCTTCGTCCCCGTGTCGGCCATGCCGGGCTGGGCCCAGGCCATCGCCCCCGTGCTGCCCACCTACTGGGCGATGAACGGGTTCCGGTCGATCGTCCTGGAGGACGGAGGGCTCGGCGACATCGTGGTGCCGGTGCTTGTCCTGATCGGCTTCGGGATCCTGTTCACGGTGCTGGCCGCGGCCAAGTTCAGGTTCGAGGACACAAAGGCTTATTACGGTTAGCCCTCGCTCCGCCTACGATCAGCCTGCCGCAGGCGAAGGGCTTGTCGCTGGGATGGACCCACGACCGGAGCAACTCGTGACATCCAGCTGAAAGGGGTGACCAATGACAGAAGACTCGGCGCAAGAACAAGCCCGTGTGATGGCCGAGGAGGCAAGGCGGATGGCCCAGGAGGAGCGGGCGGGGGCGGGGGAACTCAGTGAGCAAGTTACGGCCGAAGCCACCAGAGGTGAAGAGGGGCTCAGGCAGCTCGGATTGATCTATGGCGGCCTGATCGGGATCGCCGTGGTCATGGTGCAGCCGTTCCTTATCGCACCATCGCTCGACGGGTCCGCCAAGGCCTCCGTCATCGCGTTCTCGGTTGCCATCCCCCTCCTGGCGGCTCTGGTGATGGTCAACCGACAGGAGGTCTTCCGTCGCCGCCGGACTCCTTCCGTCATCGCCAAGATCGCTCACGCGGTCGCCCAGTTTTCTGCCTTCGTCGGGATCGTCGCCGGCTTTTGGCACATCCTGTGGATCGCCGGGGTGGGGTTCCTGGCTGCCGGGCTCGTCGCGACGGGGGTTCACTCGGCCGGCTACGTGCGCCTAGAGATCCCAGGGAGCGGGCGGTGGAGTGCGAGGCGAAGCAGAGTAGCCCAGCCGGAGAGCCCAGAGACGCAAGAGCCCTCGTCCTAGGAAGGCCAGCGTCGGTACCAGCTGGCCTCCGGAGAGGAGCTCACCTTCGAGGATCGGGCCGAGCGGCAGCTGAAGGTCTGTCCGGCCCCCGAACCTTTACGCGGAGGCGGACTGCAGGGATACCCCGTCGGAAGTCACCCTGATCAGCAAACCTAGGCATGAAGCTACTCGCGATTCGGGCACTGAATTGCTTGCCTTGCATGCCGCAGGAATGCCGCAACTTGCACAGAAGCGAGTACCAACGCGCATGAAGCTATAGGACCCAGTCGAGCGCCTGACCAGGGCCTGCACCCAACCCCGCAGGTCGCTGGGTCGCTTGGCTACGGCCTCATAATCCGTCAATCGGAGGTTCAAGTCCTCCCCGCCCCACGAACAAACCCCGGCCGTACTGCAGCCAAGTGTTCATCGAAGCAGCCTCTGATCAGGTGGAAGAGCACTGGAGGGCTCGCATGAGGGCGAGCGGGATGTCTTGCTTCCGGCAGACCTCCTCGTAGGTCACGTCCAGGCGTTCTGCTCGGGTGTTCACCGCAGCATCGAACCACGAGACGGAGAGCCCCCCCGCCCGAACCAGGCCCAGCAGTGTCTCCGCAGGGGAGCCCGGCGACCTCCCAACTCCGAAGCAGCTGAACACGACGGACGTCAGAGGCGCCATAGAGCTCGGGGCCGGTCCTCCGATCGAGGGCGCCCAGCTCGATCAGACGCCGCATGTACTCTGGGTCACCTCGGCCTGGGATCGCCAGGTCCTCGAGCGAGAGCGACTTCATGTTCCTCCCGTGGGATTGCGTCCCCGGACTGGCGGCCAGCGCCGTCCGCTCCTCCAGCACTTGGCTCGATGCTCGAGGTCCTCCTCAAGGAGTGCGATTCCGCGACACCACCCCAAGTTCCCTTCAAGGCGGGCATCCGCCGTCGGGGGGACGGCCGAAGAGGGGACTAGCCTCGCGGAGGAAGTGGGCTACAGTTGTCCAGTCTGTCGCACGGGAGCCATCGAACGGGCATTCGTAGCCGACACGATCTGGCTGGCGCCGTGAGCTACCGGCCACTTGGTGCTGCCTCACCGACGACCAGGTGCGGGTCTCCTAGCCGGGGGCAGGTGGGCGGCGAGGTGTTCGGTTTACCGGCGCGGATGGTCCTCGTCCACTGCATGGCAGGTTGGGCAGAGGACCGAGTCCAGAGTGAACCAGTCCACCGGTACGGCCCTGACCTTGCTCCCGCAATGGTCGCAGTAGATCAGCCGCACGTTCGCCTCTACCTCGTTCACCGCGTTACTCCTCTGGGCTTCGCTAGCCGCTCCAGTTGCGGCCTGTCTCTTGTATGTTCGGCATGGAATCGAGCGGCTAAACCGCTAAGAGCGGGTGGTCCAAGAGCGGCCGGCGGCCGGGCTGGTCCCGGCCTATGTCGGCGGGCCCCTGGCCGCTCCTGCGAACGGTCCCAACGGCTGCCGCGCCCCGAGATGTTCCGAAGGCGGAGTGCGAGAGGGACGTCGTCACCGGTCCGGTGGGCGCGGCAGGTCGAGATTCGTGGGCCGCCCGTCACAGCCAGGCGCTAGAAGGGGGATGACGATGAGTGTGAGTATCGAGTCCGTCAAGGCCCGGGTCGAGCCGGAGCTGATGAAGCTTCCAAATGTGGTCGGGTGCGGAATCGGTGAGAAGGAGGGCCGCAGCGTGATCAAGGTCTTCGTCACCGCGAAGGTGCCCGAGGCAGTACTCGCTCCCGAGGCGGTCGTGCCCAAGAGGATCGATGGCTATGACACCGACGTCGAGGAGATCGGAGAGGTCACCGCGCAAACCTGAGAAGAAGGCTGCCGGGAAGCGCGCAACGAAGCCGGGCAGCAAGCCCGGAAGGAAGGCGGGCGGCTCCATGAAACCATTCGACGAAACCAAGGCCATGCTTACCGAGGACGTCCAAGCGGAGCTCGCGGGGCCTCACGCGAAGGCGGTCCCGGAGCTCCTCCCTGAGGATCCTCGGCTACAGAAGCCTAACGTCGTCGGGGTAGGTATCGGCGTGAAGGAAACCGAGGGTGAGCTCACGGGGGAGCCTGCGCTCCTCGTACTCGTCACCCACAAAGTCCCGAAGGACGACCTCACCCGGGATGAGCTCATCCCCCCAACCGTGCAGGACTTAACCACGGACGTCGTGGAGATCGGGGAGGTGGTCGCCGAGCAACTCATGCCAGAGGGGGGCGACGGGGGCATAGTGGCTCACGAGGCGCCCTTGCTCATGTCCGAGGTGGGGGTCCAGACCCTCACGAAGCGTCTCCGTCCCGTCGAGGGGGGCTACAGCGTCGGTCACAAGGACATCACGGCGGGAACGATCGCCACTGCCGTCTACGATATCCTGCCGGGCGGCACCATAAGCCCGCCGGCACCCGGCGTGGGTATCCCGGCCCGCTACTTCGTCCTCAGCAACAACCACGTCCTGGCCAACAGCAACGCCGGAGCGATCGGGGATCCGATTCTTCAGCCCGGGCCCTTCGACGGCGGCCTCTTCCCTGCGGACGTCGTCGCCCGGTTGAGTCGGTTTATCCCCATCACGTTTGAGCCACCGATGCCGAGGGCCTTCCACCGGAACCTGGTGGATGCTGCCCTAGCCGAGGCGGCATATCACGACATCGACCGGGAGATTCACTGGGTCGGAAACATCCGCGGGTGGCGCCGCAAGGCCAACGTCACCGTTGGAACGCTTGTCCAGAAGAGTGGACGAACAACCAACTTCACAGTTGGTCGGATCATTGCCGTGAGTGCCACCATCGACGTTGCGTACGGCGGAGGCAGGGTGGCTCGGTTCCTCGACCAGATCGTCACCACGAACATGTCCGCACCAGGCGATTCCGGGTCCCTCATCAGCACGCTGGACGAGGTGGCCGTGGGGCTCCTGTTCGCCGGATCGTCTGTGGCGACGATAGCCAACCAGATCGAGAACGTGAGGAGCCTGCTTCGAGTGGAGGTGGCCGAGCAGATCCTGTAGCCGCTCCCCAAACCGGAGACGATTAGGCCGGCCTGCGGGGTACAGAAATCCGACACCCGGCCTAAGCGGCGTCGTCCAGGTGGGATCGCTCCTTGGTCGAGCGGGGCCGAGCCCACTCGGCGAAGAATCGTCCGGATCGCGGTGGCCGAAAACCGGGCCCCGAGCTTCAGCACCTCTCCTCGGATCCTCAAGTAACCCTATCCGGGTCCTCCCTGGCCGGTCGGCGGAGGTGTAGCGGGGCCCCTTCCCTCCCTGGGTGAGGACCCGCAGCTGATGGTGGAGCACGGCGATCTCCAGCTCCTGGTCATGGAAGCCCGCCCGAACGAGCAGGCGAAGCCGCATGAGAGGCGATACAGGAGGAACGCGAGCACGAGACGCAGCCCGACCGCCTCGACGCCCTCACGACAACGCCGCAGGTCAGCGGCCCGATTGAATTCGTTACCCCACGGGATAGCGCGCGGGACCCAGGTGGCGCTACTGGCGAGCTAGCCCAAATCGCAATCCACTGGGGCGACCCGCCAGTAGTACCTAGTGTGGGACTTGGTAGACGAGTGGCCCTTGGGGCCGCGATGCGAGGAGCGACTGCTCGGAGTCTGGCCTGGTGCGCTGCGACCACGGAACGTTACGGTCGGGGCGTGAGGAGGTGACCATCAGGGTGGTCCCGGCCGGCCACGGGGTCGTCTCGGCTCGGACCACGTCGCGCCTGCGTCGATCGACTGCGGCTACGAGCAGAAGACCTTTCGCCGCCCGGTCGCCGGCCAACTGTCCCGACCCCCGGGAGGGCCCGACGCTCATAGACACTTCGTGCGCTGCTTCTGCCTGGAGGCAAGCAGTCGGTCGGTCACGGGAGGTAGTCATGGGAAGAAGCTATGCGTTTCGCCGGATGCATCGGCTGGCGCTTACCGGCCTGCTCGCCCTGGTTGTGGCCGGCACCGCACAGCCTGCCGCTGCTGGCAACTCGCAGGACCCGGGGGTCTATTTGCAGTCGGTCGGGCTCAGGCCCGATAGCCAGGCGGCGATTGTGCGCCTCGACGTCTACTGCTTGGAGCAGCAGACTGTCGTGGAGGCACGGGTCAGCGTGGTCCAGCCGCAGGCGTCGGGCGAGGCACCCTTCTCGCCGCGCTGCATCGGACGCGACATCATCGAAGTTACCGTGCCGTCCGATGGCGTGTTCAAGACCGGGCAAGCGCAGGTGAGCGCGGCCGTCCTCTTCAGGCAGGGCCGCACGAAGGAGGTCCAAGACGCGCAGGTCATGCGGTTCGGCCCGATCGTCACGGTGGCCTTGGCCGATGAGGGGCTCCTCCAGGACGGCGGCACGTCACTGGTGATCGATGTCACGGTGGCGTGTCCGGTGGGCAGCACCGGGCTGCAGTCACCGGTCTTCCGCTACCCGAGCCAGGCCTTCTACGTACCGACCTGCGATGGGGGCTCGCATACCTGGCCGGTCAGGCTCGAGAACTCCCAAGGGTGGTCCCCCGGGCCCGCCGCGGTCACTGCCTTCGCCCTGGTCGAGGAGGGCGGCGACCGGTTCACTGGCTGGGATCAGCGCACGGTTCAGGTCACCGAGGTCTAAGAGCACGAACCGCGGACCAGTCGCGTTAATGCGGGCCATCGCGGAAGACGAGCCGGTGCGGAGCTGCACCTCCTCCATTAGCGCCAGGAGGGGTAGCGGCGGGAGTTCAGGGCGATCGCCCCCTCTCCGACGGGCTCTTCCTCGGACAGTGACGATCCCGATCTCAGGAGAAGCGGCGCCCCATGGTCAGGTCGACGCGGTGCGCGGGAGCATCACCGAAGCGCCAGAGATGGCGTTTCCTGCCAGTGGGGGAGAGCACCAGCCCGATCGATCCGAGCACTGCTCCGACGGAGTCCTTCGCGGCCGTGTAGTGCAGCTCGAGGTCCCAGTCGTCGCTTCGCTCATGGCCGCCTGAGGTGGTGGGCTCCATCCCCTCGCGGATGGCTTCGATCGATACCTCGTGGGGGAACTGGTACTTGCCACCCCCGTTCACCGAGGACACCAGGCCGATCGCGGGATGGATGAGCTCGACGAGCTCCAGATTGACCCCGTGCTTGGAGCCGTGATGGGGGATCTTAAACACCGAGGCTCTGAGCGGATCAGACCCGAGCGCCATGCGAAGCTCCTTGGCGACCGGCGAGTCATCGGGACGAAGCTCGGGAAAGTCCGTCATGACGTAGCCCCAAGAAAGGGTCTGAGCATCGGCTCCGAGAATGAGCGATTGCGTCGTCCGGATCCGAAGGTAGCGGCGATCCGGCCCCCGCTGCTCGACGCGGGAGGCTGGGAACTCGACCTTGAGGGCGATCGAGGCGTTGTTGGGCTCCACGCCATAGGAGTCGAAGCGGCTCCGGAGTCCGATCGCCGGCGACAGGGCCACGAGCTTCACCGCCCCCACGTACCGGGTCATCCCCGCGGTCGGCTGGGTGTAAGAGACATAGCGGCTGGCGTCCTCGAGGTAGGCCATGGTCTCGAGGTAGGCCTGACCAGGGTAGTAATAGCCAGGGTCCCAGTACTCGGTGATCTCCTGACCGAAGCTCTCGAAGAGCTCGGCCATCCCCCGGATGTGATCGTCGTGGGGATGCGATCCGACGACGACCGGGAACGTGCCAGGCCCGGCCTGGGGCCGGAGCAGGGGCGGGCCCACGGGCGGGGACCGAAGGGCGGCGATGAGCGCCGGGAGCTTCTTCGTGACGCCCACGTCGATCACGACCGCGCGCCGAAACGGCTGGTTCTGCGGGTCCAGCTCGACGGGCAGCAGGATCAGCTGGCAGTCGGCATCACCGACGTTCAACAAGAAGTACACGAGGTCGCGGTCGTCGATGTCTGAGCAGAAGTCGCCGGCGGCCAGCCGGCTCGTGGGCACGGGCGCAATCGGGCCCGTCACGAGCGTTTCCTCCGGGGTGCTGGGCCGTGAAGGGTCACGCCGGTCTCGGGCGCCAGCTCGATTACCGCGCGATCTCGCTTCGGGTGGAGCAGCGGTGCCACCGCGGCGTGGAAGGCGAGCTTCGCAACCTCCCGCGACTCGCGCGTCACATCGACGATGGGGGGACCCATCCAGCGCGCCGGATCGCTGATCGTGCCCTCCCTAGGGCGTTGGCGTCCGCGAAGCTGGACCGCAAACACGTCCCCGATCCGGAGCGGACGTTCCACGCGGCGCTTCGAACGGCGATGCCTGGCGAGCCTCTCCTCCAAGGCCTCGCGGTGCACGCCGACCCGCCGGGTTTGCTCCAGGTCGAACCTCAGGCGCCCACGCGAATCGATCACGGGCCACGGCGAGATGCAGAGACCGACGCGGTCGGACTCGAGCTCGTCCACCACGACGTAGACGAGCTTCGAGACGTCGAAAGAGGCAAGCGTTCGGGGGATCCACGGTGCGACCCCCGGACCACTCGAGGTGCTCATGCAACCAGCTCCTCGAACGAGGCTTGGGTGGGCACCGGAAGCAGCGGGTAGTCCAAGAGCACGTGCAGGTTCGCCATCGCCAGCACGTAGGCGTGGCGCAGCAACCGCGCCCCCGCCGCCCCCTTGAAGCCCCAAAGGGTCGTCCCCATCCGGGCATCGAGCTCAGCGATCTCTCGCCACGCGACCCGCTCCGGCTCAAGGAGCGCCACCACTGCGCGAGCGCGGGCGGCTGCGTCGTCGGTGCCGGCGGCGAAACGGTCGGCCACCTCCAGCGGGCTTCGAGCGATATCCACTATAGCCCCACGGATCTGCCCCGTCCGGAATCGCTCGAGGGCGAGTCGGCGTCGAACGGTGTTGCCGTTGTCGTACAGGACGGTCTTGTCGCGCAATAGCGCCGCGATCTCGCCCACGATGGGCAGGCGTATGCCTCCGATCGGTTCCCAGCCAAGACCGGCTGAGGCGTTGGCGATCACGATCTCCTCGGGCTCGCGCATCGCGACGGCGTGCGAGGGCCAGTGGCGCCGACGCTCCGGAAGGCCAATCATCCATTGGTCGGCCATGTTGTCGTAGACTCCGCCGTCGACAAGCGCCATCCGGGTGGTCCCGGCGGCCTCGGGCTGGCCTTCGGCGAAGGCGTGTGGGGACACCGGCAGCCACCGGGGCGGGAAGGCGCCGGGCAGTGCCGCGGAACACTGCACCGCGACGTGCAGCGGCAGATCGGCTGGGGTGCCCCACCCGAAGCGGTAGGAGCAGACAAACTCCTTGGAGAAGTACACATGCTCTCCGGCGTGCAGGTCCGTCGCACAGATCACATGCTGGACTTCGTCGTGGATCTCAGCGAGCCGGGTCGCATGCCCTGCGGGCGCATACAGCGTGCGCGCCAGTGCCCGGGAGCACACGAGGCCACGGGTAGCCGCGAGCCCGAAAAAGGCCACGACCCCCAGCACGAACGCACCCGCGCGAACCCAGATCGCCCATGGCGTCCACCACATGAGTATGAGCGCGAGGAGGAGCGCACCCAGCAGGAAGAGGTAGACCCACGTGAAGGGTGAGGGCGGGAAGAACGTGCCCGTGCGGGCGAGGCGTCGCGCCAACGGCGCCACCGCCTTCCGGAAGTCGTCTGGAGGCACATCCGCGTAATTGACAGCCTGCGCTACGTAGCCGTTGGTGAGGGAGCCGCCGGAGACCGAAGAGACGGAGGCCACGTGGCGGTTCTTTTCGGCATCGGCCAGATAAAGCAATACCCCGAGCCCAGAGAGCCCGGCTCGGTGACCCCCACCCGAGATCGCGACCCCGATGGTCGGCACGCCTCGTCCCTCGGTCGGCACTTGAGGCTACCTCTGCCGATAAGTTGGCCGCAACCTCTGGGGGGTACCGCCACGCCGGACGCTTGGGGTCTCAGGCCGAGCTGCCTTTGTAGGCCGGATTCCCTCTTGCACCGGGGCGTCCAAACCGCTAGGCCAACACCTGCGCGCTGGCATTGTTCGCTCGCCAGAGCCTCCGGTCCGCGAGGAGGGTGGAATGCCGCAGAAGGAAGGCCGCCGCAGGTCACGTCAGGAGAAGTTCCCCACACCCTTCGGGCCGGATCCCCCGCAACCCCCCATATGAACCAAGCTATCAATAAGGGTGACTATTCCCGCGAGACGGTCGGCGCCACGGAGGGCCCGAAGCCCAAGGGGGTAACGGATGGATGGGAATCCGAGCATCGTCGGAACCAGCCTGCTCGAGCGTCGGCCGGCCGAGGTGTTCTCGGCGGGTATTGGGAGCGCCACCGGAGCCCTGTTCGTGATCGTCGGAGCCTTTGTGCAGATCCCTGATCAGGTACCCAGCGCGACGATGATCCTGGTCTCGTGGATCGCGGCACTTGTCACTACATGGGTCGAGTACCGCCGCCGGTCGAGGCGGGCACCGAGGAGGAGGAGGAAGGGAGGGGGAGCGACATGAAGTACCAGCTGGGACGGACCGATGCCGAGAAGATGTTTCCGGAGATCCACGCTGACCGCGCCGTCGCCATAGAGGCATTGACCGAGCGAGTCAAGCAGCACGATGAGGGCGGAGCGGACTGGAGGATCAAGAAGGCTGGCGACGACGAATTCGGCGAACCCAGCAAGCTTTCCGATGCTCTGGGGCGTCTCGAGGATCGATTGGCCCGCAATGCCGAGAACCAGGCTCGAGACACGTTTCGCTTGGATTCCGTCCGGGCCGACGTGACCTACATCATCAAGGAGGTGGAGCCCGAGCCCAGCCTTCGGTTCATCAAGCGCCAGGAGTGGGGTGCGGAGCCGCCTCGGTCCACCATCCGTATGCGGGATCCCGCCCCCAACTTCTACATCCACCATACGGTGACTGCATCCTCCGACGACTTAGACGAACAGAAACAGGCTGTCCGCGGGCTCCAATCCGGTGCCTTTGGGAAGGGTCACAACGATATCGACTACTCCTTCGTTCTGTTCAACAACGGGACGGTATTCGAGGGGCGAGGATGGGGAGTCGTTGGCGGGCACACGTTCGACCACAACAGCGATGGCCATGGTGCGGCAGCGGTGGGCAACTTCATGGAGATGAGGCCTTCCGACGATCTCATCGCGGCCTACATCGCTCTCATCCTCCAGGGCAAGGACCATGACCACGTCACCGAGACGGCGCACATCCTGGGCCATCGTGACGTGGGAGCAGAGGGCGGCTCGACGCAGTGCCCGGGCGACAAGCTGTTCGCCCGCCTTCGCGACATCCGGAGAGGAGTTTCATGAGTTCACACGAGATACCCGTTTGAGGGTGAGGTCAGGCCCAACGGCTCGACAATGGCCAGCACTGGAGGTGCGGGTGAGCGCCGCTGCGTACCCCAGGCATTGGCCGCCGAAGCCATCGGGCTGACTGGTGGTGCGAATAGTCCTCGGTGGGCTCTCGCCATCGGGATCGCAGCGGTCCTGATCCTGACGTTGTGGGGGCGGACCGCGACCGTTTCGCGCTCATCATGCTGAGTGTCTCCGTAGGAGCATGCGGTCAACGATGGGCGCGCGACTAGACCGTTCCGTTTCGCGGAGTGTCCTCGCTCGACTACTCCTCGTTGGCTTCCCCGGCCAAGCACCACACCCAAGGAGCCAGCAACTTATTCAGGCGGGAATCGGCGGCCTTGTCCTCTTCCGTCGGAACATTGATACCTCCGTCCAGCTCAGGCGTCTCATTCGCACGCTCCGATCAGGTGCGCCAGGCCCCCTTGAGGTCGCCGTTGACCAGGAACCCGGCCGAATCGCTCGGCTGGACGGCATCGTAGACGGGCTGCCGCCGGCCCGGGAACTGGGACGGCTCGATGAGGGCGCGATTCGGTCAGCGGCGACGCGGCTCGGCGCGGATCTTGCTCACTTGGGCGTGACGGTTGATTTCGCGCCGGTCTTGGACGTCTCGGGAACACCGGCCGAGACGGTGATCGGGGACCGTTCATTCGGCGAGGACCCGATTGTGGTC
Organism: Actinomycetota bacterium; assembly: GCA_052039025.1. Classification (GTDB taxonomy): domain Bacteria; phylum Actinomycetota; class UBA4738; order UBA4738; family CALAEC01; genus CALAEC01. The sequence continues at coordinate 8,061 of JBQGDK010000144.1, read as the reverse complement.
GCGAGGGCGGGGGTTGCCTTCATGGAAGGGCTTCTCACCGCTGGAGTGCAGTCCGTCGGCAAGCACTTCCCGGGACACGGGCGGACGGTCATCGACTCACACAGGGACCTCCCAACGATTCAGGCCAGCGAGGATGATCTTCTGGCCCGCGACGTCGCGCCCTTCCGGGCCGCTATTGAGGCCGGCATCCCCCGAATCATGATCGGTCACCTGCTGGTGCCATCCCTTGACCCAGACCTGCCAATGAGCCTCTCAAGGTCCGCCGTTGTCATGTTGCGAGAGGAACTGGGGTTCCAGGGGATCATCTGCACCGACGACCTTGAGATGAAGGCGATTACCAGCTCGTGGACTGTTGCCGAAGCAGCAGAGATGGCCATTGCGGCGGGGGTGGACCAAGTGGTCATCAAAGCCCATGGCTTCGTGCCGGCGGTGCTCGACCGGCTCGAGGCGGCGGTGGCCCTTGGTCGTCTGAACGCGTCAGCAGTGCGCGACTCTGTGGAGCGTATCCTTGAGGTCGCGGCCAACTCTCAGCGGCCCCAGACCGCCGGAGAAGTTCGGTGATGGCGTCACCTGTTCCCCATGACCTAGCCAACCAAGTGCGGCGCGGCCTGGACCGCGTGGCCGACTTCGAGTTCGACACAGGAGCCGGCCAGGGTGGTGTCCGATGGTATCGGTCAATCATCACCCTCCGGTCGGGCGACCTGGCCGAGTGTGGTGGTCACCCGAGCCGACTCAGCGAACATTGGCACGAGAACCTGTGTGACCCTGCGAATCCACCGAAGGACAGCGGGCGACCATATGGCTGAGAGTTCAGACGCGAACGGGGCCAAGTCGACCTGGGATCGCATCGGGCGTCCCGTGATCATAAGCGTTGCCGCCTCCCTCATCGTTGCCGATATCCTTGCCGTGATCACCTACCTGACGAAGCCTCCGGAACCTATTCGTCTGAATTATGTGCTCGTTTTGGATACCTCCCAAGATATGGTTTCAGGAGTTCGGGGAGACCACTCGGTTCGAAGCCGCCGTTGCCGAGCTGGTTAGGTTCGTGGATCCTCGTGATGCCGACAATCTCACCCTTTGGGCGGCAGGTGGGTCTTGCGGACCTGCGGGTACCGAAATACTGGTCCCGTTTGGGCAACACAACTCTGCTCGGAGGGGTTGGGGAAGGCGCCGCCTGCGCAGCTGCCAGTGGGAGCGGCTCCTTGGAGCCATCACTGGGAATGCGAGAACGAAGTCTGATGTGGAACCACAACCGCTACGATCGGACTAGTTCGACCGCCGGCAGCCGATAGGTGAGGAGAGCGATGGAGCTAGAGGAAGCGCTCAACCGGCTGCCCAAGGTCGAGCTTCACTGCCACGTGGAGGGGACGATGCGCCCGCAGACCGTGGCGGAGCTGGCTCAGAAGAACGAGCGGCCCCTCCCTGCCGAGGACCCGAAGGAGCTGTACCGCTACACAAGCCTGGACGGTTTTCTTCGGGTGTTCTGGTTCATTCAGGAGTGCCTGGCGGAGCGGGACGACTGGGCCAGGCTCGCCTATGAGTCGGTCGAGGACGGGGCGGCCCACGGGCTCATCTACAGGGAGACCTTCTTCACTCCGGCCCGGCATCTCGCTGCAGGCCAGCGTCTCGGGGACATCGTGGCGGGGCTGGAGGAGGGGCTCAAGGCCGGGGAGTCGGAGACCGGGGCCCGGGTCGTGCTGATTGCCGACATGGACCGGGCGTTCGGAGGAGAGGCCGGGCAGCACCTGGTGGAGGAGCTCATCACGCTTCGCCGAACGGGGAAGGCCGAGCGGGTGATCGGGGTGGGCATGGACTCGACCGAGTTCGGGATCGACCCAGCCCAGTTCCTTCCCGCGTATCATCTCGCTGCCTCGGCCGGTTTCCGGCTCACCGCCCACCAGGGCGAGAACAGCCCCCCGTCTGCGATCCTCTTCGATGTCCGGGAGCTCGGTGTAGAGCGGGTCGACCACGGCATCTCCATCTGGGAGGACCCGGTGGCCGCCGCGGAACTCGCAGACCGGGGGGTCCCCCTCACGGTGTGCCCAATCTCCAACGTCCGGATCGCAAACCTCTTCCCCTCTTTGGCGGAGCACCCCTGGCCCAGGATGAGGGCTCTCGGGCTCCACCTCACCCTGAACACCGACGACCCGGCCATGATCGACGAAGACCTCGGGACTGAGTATGCCTCGCTGGCACGGGCCCACCGCTACGGCTTCGCAGAGATGGTCGAGGTGGCCCTGGCGGGGATCGACGCGACCTGGCTGGAGGACGCCGATCGCCTCGTTCTGCGCCGCCGGGTGGAGCGAGAGGCGGCTGAGCTAGGCCGGAGGGTCGACGGCGAGGGGGAGTGACCAAGTAGCAAGGACTTGAGGTCGCTCCGCATGGCGGGGCTCAACTACACCTATCCGCTGGTCGCGCCTGCAAGCCGGAACCTCGATCACCCGGGCTTTCCGCGCCCCTCCAGCAGCCGCTTCAGCTGACTAAGGTTCCCGGCCACCGCCTCCTTGACCCTTGAGGTGGCAAGCGTACCAACGATGCCGAGGATCCCTCGGGGCTTCAACTCAACCTCGTTCGTCACCGAGGTGCCTTCCCTGACGGGCTCGAGCCGGTACTGGAGCTCTGAGGCGAACGGGCCGAGCGTGCCCTTGATAGCGAGCCGCCGGTCCCGCTCGAACGAGGTGACCTCGAAGCTCTCCTCGGCTCGGCGCGGGATGCTCCGGACCTGCCGGTACACCGTTCCCACGACCACTGGCCCTTGGGAGACCTTAATCGTCTCCTCGATCGCGTAGTTCCAGCGGGGGACATTCTCGAAGTCGGCCAGGAAGGCGAACACCTCGTCGACAGGGCGGTCGATCTCCACCTCGTTCACGAACCGCATCAGCTCGCGACCATTGTTGCGACTCCCGTCACGTGCGTGCAACGGAGCTCCATGTCCTCCCGGTCATGTCCACATCCCCGGAAGAAAGGTGAAAGTCGCCTGTCCGGTCCCCCTCTATTCGGTCCACTTCGATCCTGGTATCCGGCCTCGATGAGAGCTGGAATGCAAGTGAAACGGTGCCGGCGAAGAAGACAGCTTGGAGCAGATCATCGCCAAAGCTGAGAGGGTCGAGCGGCTCCAAGCGCGGGGTCTGGTCTCCTACTCCTGTTCGCCAACGTGGACACCTCATCCATGTTCGCGGGCTCGTGAGGTTCACTGGATCGGCGGCTCTACTGGTGAAGGAGGTGGTCACCTCGGCATTGGCCGTGGCGATCATGGTCGCTGATGGACGAGCCTAGGGCAGGATGTTTCGCCGCAACTCGGGCAGAGGACAGCCTAGGTCAGAGTGTAGCCAACCACCTCCACGTCGACAAAACCGGTTCCTGGATCCTGTCGAACGGCCTGGAGGCACCAGGACGCGCCGGCGGGGATCGGTAGTTCAGGAACGATCAAGGCTTGAGGAAAAGTCAATTGGACAGTGTCCTGAGCTGGCACGATGTAGAAGTGTTGCGGCCCGGCCACGGCCGTATAGGCCGAGCACGTTGAGGGTGTAGTTACGATGGCAAAGCCGACCTCACGGCTCGCTGTGTCATCGTTCGAAACGATCACGCTGGTGATGGCGAGCGACGCATCCGCGGCGAACGGCCCTGCCATGGCCTGGGCGACGGTCGTGCCGGAGAGCCCGCGTCGCGCCTGAACCGCGTCTCCTACTGGGCCAGGGGCCGACCTCACTGAACCGTCCACCGTGACGGGTCCGGACCCATCCCCGATCCGAAGGCTTCCGCTGTCAACCTGGGCAACACTCGCAGAGTCATCGTCGACGATGCTGATCAGCTTGTCCGCTGCTTGTGCGCCGATAGGTGCAAGGACGATCGCCAAGACGAGCGCAAAGAGGATCGCCCTGCCCTGCGGGGCGGAGGTCATTGACGCGTTTGCGCACCCAGTCAGCAGGGATGACTTGGGACTCTCGATCTGATGATTCATCGTTGCCTCCCTCTGGTTCCGGCCCTGTGAGCGTGGAGGCTCCCTGGGGGGGATCTCGCAGCAGCCTCCCTGCGAGTCATGGCGAGCAGAATCTAGGGCGGTTCGCTGATGGAGGCAAGGGCTGAACGAAGAGGTCCGTCGAGAAAGTGACGCGGGGGTCCGGGGGCGGCACATCACGGACCACGAGTAGCTTCGAACCGTCGTGAGACCATGCGATGGGGCTCCCCGGCGTGGAACTCAAGCGACATAATCCGTCGGTCGGAGGTTCGAGTCCTCCCCGCCCCACCGAGAAACCCCAAGGTCACGGCCCATGTTCTTGGCTCCGGGGGAGCCCGCTGCTGGGGCGCGTCCCGCGTGGGTCCCCGTGCCCGTCGAGAGGATGAATGGGCCGGTTGGGCCGGAACTCCGTTCAAGGATCCGCTGCTCCAAGGTCGAGCCCTCGCTCATTTCGCTCGAGAAATGGCAGGTCACGGGGCCGTCTGCCCCTCGGCGAATCAGATGAGCAGCGGACTGGTGGGCCCCGTCCGTCCCACGCCGCCAGAGCAGGGGCGCGGTAGGCCTGGGATCACTCGGGCAGGATCCGCGGGAGCCCGAAGTGCTGGAGCACGCTGGGGTCGAAGCGGGTGAGCGCGGCGATGCGTTCGCCCGCGAGCGTGACCACCATCAGGCTGGTCCCGCGGAACACGCCCCCGGTGGCGTCGCGGGAGTAGAACGCGAGCGCGGGCTGCCCGTTGGCTCGGGTCTGGACGAGGCGGCGGCGGCCCGGACGGGCGGCGAAGATCGCGTAGAAGCGTCTGGCCTCCTCGCGACCGATGAACTCCAGCGGGAGCGGCGGCATGCTCAGCCGCACGTCGTCGGCGAGCAGCGCGACGATGCCGTCGACGTCGTTCGCTTCGAAGGTGGCCGCGAGCGCCTCCACCAGCTGGCGCTCAGCCGGTGAGTCGGGCTTCGGCGGCGCCTCGACCTGCGGCCGGTTCTCCAGCGTGGCGCGGGCGCGCTTGAGCGCGCTCGTCACCGAGTCCACGGTCGTCTCGAGCATCCCGGCCACCTCGGCAGCCCGGAACCCGAGCACGTCCCGGAGGATCAGCACGGCTCGCTGACGCGCGGGGAGGAGCTGCAGCGCCATGACGAAGGCCAGGGACACGGCTTCCTTGGTCTCGTAGCGCGCCTCGGGGCCGGGCGGGGTCGCGAGCTCGCTCTCGATCAGGACATCCGGATACGGCTCGAGCCAGAGGGGGTCGGCGCGACGCGTCGGCTCGGGGAGCGACACGTCAGGCGGCATCTGCACCTGGGGTCGGCGCCTCTCGGCCCGGAGCATGTTCAGGGCCCGGTTGGTGGCGACCGAGTAGAGCCAGGTCCTGACCGAGGCTCGCTCCTCGTATCCTTTCAGGCCCCGCCAGGCCGAAAGCAACGTCTCCTGCAGGGCGTCCTCTGCGTCCTGGACCGACCCGAGGATCCGGTAGCAGTGCACGTGCAGCTCCGCCCGGTAGGGCTCGACCAGCTCGCGGAACGCGTCCTGGTCGCCGGCTTTGGCCCGGGCGAGAAGCTCCGCGCTCACGACTCCATCCTCCCATCACCGCTCGAACCCGCTCTCCGAGGGGATGTGGGACCTGGTTCTCAGGTAGACACCCGGCGGGCCGAGGAATGGGCGGCGCGCGACCGCCCAGTTTCGTGGCTCGACGGTGTCCACCCGTGCATGAGGCTGAAGAACAAGGTGGCGGTGGTCTACGGAGCCGGAGGTGCGATCGGCGGCGCCGTCGCACGCGCCTTCGCGTCCGAAGGAGCCAGTCTCTTCCTCGCCGGGCGCTCCTTGGCGCCCGTCAAAGAGGTTGCCGAGGACAACGCCGCCGCCGGCGGATCCGCCGAGGCGGCGGAGGTCGACGCCCTCGACGAGCGGGTCGTGAACGAGCATCTCGAGTCCGTGGTGGACCGGGCGGGCCGCCTCGACATCTCGTTCAACGCGATCGGCATCTCGAACCCGAAGATCCGTGCGCCCCTCGTCGAGATCGAAGTCGAGCAGTTTTCCCTGCCGATCGCGATCTATACGAGGTCGTATTTCCTGACCGCACGCCTGGCCGCCCGGCGGATGCTCGTGACCGGATCGGGCGTGATCATGACCGTCACCGCAACTCCCGCCCGGACCGGCGTACCCTTCGTGGGAGGCGGCGGTCCGGCGATGGCGGCCGTGGAGGCTCTTACGCGGGGTCTCTCCGCCGAGCTCGCACCGCAGGGGATCCGCGTGGTCGGTCTGCGACCGCAGGGCATCCCGGAGACACCTCGGATCAGGGACAGCTTCGAGTCCTACGCCGAGGCATCGGGGATGACCTGGGATCAGTTCCACGACTCGCTGGCGAGCCGGACCCACACGCGCCGGCTTTCGACGCTCGTTGAGCTGGCCAGCGTGGCGGCCTTCATGGCCTCCGACGAGGCGAGCGGCATGACCGGAACGACCGTGAACCTGGCGATGGGCAGCCTGGATGACTGACTCGTCACGCGAGTTTCACAGCCGTGCCTGACGCGCTGATCATCAGCATCTGGGATCCCACGGATTCATAGTCGATGTCGACTCCGATCACGGCGTCGGCGCCGAGCTGCTCGGCCTGCTTCTCGAGCTCCACGAGCGAATCGCTCACACCCGACGCGAGCTCGTTCTCGTAGGACTGCGAGCGACCACCGAAGATGTTGCGCATGCCGGCGGCCACGTCCTTGAAGACGTTGACGCCGAGGACGCTCTGCGCCGCGACGACGCCGAGGTAGTCGGAAACGCCCCGGCCCTCGATGCCGGGCGTGGTGGTGATGATCATCCTTGCCTCCTTTCTCCCTACCTGTCCAGGGGGAGCTGATTCCTTCCAAGGCATCGATCGTCCTCTCCTACCCTCCGGTTCACACCTGCTTTGGCACGTGGCTGGCGAGCACGACGCGCATGATCCTGTGCCCGAAATCGGCGGTGGGCCCGAACATCAGGGGACAGCCTCCATCGATCACAGTGATGCCGTGCTTCCGGCCGTACTCGGTGGCGGCTGCCGAAACGCTGCCTGCGCCGGGGCCCCTATGCATCCAGACGTGCTTGATGCCGAGCTCGGCGCACTCCCGCATGGTGTTGTCAGCGATCTCGGGCCGTGTTCCGATCACCACCGCCTGGACCCCGTCGGGGATCGACTTCAGGTCCAGATAGCACCGATCGCCCTCGACCTCGTCCGCGTTCGGGTTGACCGCGAACACCTCGTAGCCACGCTCGCGCAGTCGCCTGTACACGGTGTTGCTCCCGTGGTCCTTGGGAGAGCGAGACACCCCCGTGACCGCCACCCGCTTGTTGGCCAGGAACGCTGATGCGGCCTCCTTCACGCTCTGCATTGCTCCTCCCTTCTCCCGATCACGGGAACCCTGGGGCCATGGTGCGGTCATTCGTACAGCGGCGTCGTATCACCTCCTTCTCTCAAGCGGTCCTCGCCCTGCTGGCGGGGCGGCGGATCGCACCCGCGATCAGGAGCACCCCGCCGACCCCGAACACCGTCCCTGCCGCCAGCAAGCCGACGGCGATCCAGAGCAGTGCCGGGATCCTGGCTCCCAGGTCCGCCTCCACCTCGATCCCAGGTCGCCCGTCGGCATTCATCACCACCACGGTCCACGATCCGTCGGCCGGATCCCACGTCAGTGTCCGGGACCCGGAGCCGGTGGTGGAAGCCACCCAGATGTCCTGCGTTCCCGGAGCGGATGCGGAGGCGCCGCCGCTGACGGCCTCCACCCTGCCCCCCCAGAACTCAGAAATGAGCGTGTGGCTCACGCCGGCGAGGTAGCGATCGACGTCGGCGGCGCGGGCGATCCCCACGAACAGCTCCGAGCCGGGGCTCGTTGGCGTGACTCGGATCCGAACCTCGTCGAGCAGGGCTGGGGCGTACAGCCGGCCGACCCCGGCCGATCCGAGATCGGTCCGCCTCGTCACCAGGGCCGATCCGGTAGTGGAGAACTCGTGGACGTCGGTCGTGACATAGCCCACGTCTCGCTGGGTGCGGTCGTACCACAGGGCCGTTCCCCCACCCCCCAGCAGGACCAACGACACCAGGCCCAGCAGCACACCGATCACGAGGGGCGTGATGCGG